>CAZBIK010000110.1:0-10673 GCA_964491955.1 uncultured Ferruginibacter sp. | reverse complement strand
TACTGCCGAACAGATCAAAATACAGGTAGGTGCCGCCATGAAAGACCTGGATAATCCACCCGATGATATCCCCGTGAACGGAAGGGACCTGGTGACCGGTATCCCCAAACAGGTAATGGTAAGCTACCAGGAAGTGGCCGAAGCGCTGGATAAAAGCATCTTTAAAATTGAAGAAGCCATTCTTAAAGCTTTGGAAACAACACCGCCCGAACTGGCATCTGATATTTACCGCCGTGGTTTATATATTACCGGCGGCGGGGCTTTGCTGCGTGGACTGGACAAAAGATTAAACGCAAAAATAAAACTGCCTGTTCATGTTGCTGATGATCCGCTGAAAAGTGTGGTAAGGGGTACAGGTATTGCTTTGAAGCATTACGACAGGTATCCGTTTGTAATGAGATAGTTCTTGGTAAAAAGGAATTGGTAATTAGTAATTAGTAATTGGGAATTAGGACTGCATGTTCCCTAATCCTAACCCCTAATTCCTAATCCCTAATTCCTGATAGCCTGATCCCCAATTCCAAATTCCTTTCCAGTGCGTAATATTTTTCTTTTCATTCGCCGGTATATTACTTTGATCCTGTTCCTGATGTTACAGGGATTCAGTATCTATCTGATCGTTCATTACAGCAACTACCACAAAGCGGTTTTCAGCAAAACAGCCAACCAGCTTACCGGCAAAGTGAACAAACAATTCAACCGGGTAGAATATTATTTCAGGCTTAAAAAAACAAATGACTCGCTGGTAGCGGCCAATGAAAAACTGTACAATAAACTGAAGTCCAATTTTGAATTACCGGATACATCCGTTAACATCCGTATTGATTCTTTAAAGACAGATTCGCTGGAGGAATACAGGAAATACAGTTACTATCCCGCCAAAGTGGTGTACAATTCTGTGACTGCACAAAATAATTTTATTGTGTTGGGCAGGGGCGCTTCCCAAAACATGAAGGAAGGCATGGGCATCATTGATCCAAACAGCGGGGTGGTTGGCATTGTAACGGAAGTGAGCGCCGATTTTTCTGTAGTGATGAGCCTGTTGCACAAGGACAGCCACATCAGCGGAAAATTATTAAAAGGTGGCGAAACCGGAACATTAAGCTGGAATGGCAAAACACCCAACATCATTTCACTGACCGGTATTCCAAAAAATGTAAAAGTGGCTGTGGGGGATACCATCATATCCAGCGGCTTCAGCACCTCTATACCCAAAGGCATGATGATCGGCATTGTACAGGAAGTGAAAGCGGATAAAAGCAGCGGCAACTTTATTATTCATTTCAGGTCGGCTGCCGATTTTTATAACCTGGAACATGTGTATGCCATTGATAACAGGCAATCTGAAAGCATTAAAACCATTTTGGAAAAAGCTAAAACAAAAAATCAATAACCCTTACAGGGCTGTACATGAATTCATTGGTAAAAAATATCATCCGATTTGCACTGTTCATACTTGTACAGGTTTTTGTGCTGGATAAGATCCACCTGCACCAGATGGTTACACCCTATATTTATTTCCTGTTCCTGATCTGGCTCCCTTTCCGGATGGGACGGATCCAGCAACTGCTCATTGCCCTGGCCTTGGGATTAGCGCTCGACAGTTTCAGGCACCATCCCGGGTTTCACACGGCAGCCTGTGTACTGCTGGCCTATATCCGGCCCTTTCTCATCAATCTTTTAATACCCCAGGAAGGGGCAGATAACAATTATGAAGAACCTTCGTTTAAAAGCATGGGTGGCGTTTTGCCATACATGATCTTTATCGGGGTACTTACCTTTATACATCATGGCTGGTTATTTTTGCTGGAAGCATGGCAGTTTGGAAACATCTGGTATTTCCTGGTGAAAACATTAATGTCAACTGCACTGAGCTTGCTTTTGATCATCATCACAGAACTGATGTTTGTTCGCCAGCAAAAATTCCGGACCAATACGGTGTAGGGCCTTTTGGAGCTGGCTTTGGTCATTGGTCACTAGTCATTGGTCAGTTTGAAAAAAATGTTACCCTGCTCGTAGCCAATAAACGAATTAACCCATAAACGAATTAACCTATTAACCTTGCCTGTATTCAATCAATCAAGAAAAAATGTGATCATGCTGGTTTTTATCGGCATGTTTGTGATTGTTTTTTTACAATTGATCAACCTGCAGTTGTTTTCTTCAAAGTACAGGATAGATGCCGACAACCAGGGTACTTTCCGGAAAGTTATTTATCCCGACAGGGGAATTGTTTTTGACCGGAAAGGCAGGTCCATCCTGCAAAATACCGTCATTTACGACCTGATGGTGATCCCCGGGAAGATCAAAGGAACCGATACGGCTGCCATTTGCAGCATTTTGAATATTGATTCAGCCGAATTTCAAAAGCGGATCATTTCGGCCATCATCAAAAATAAAAGTTACCGCGCATCCATTTTTGAACCCCTGCTGAGCAATGAAAAAATGGCCAAGCTCAATGAGAATATGTATAAACTGGCACCCGGCTATTTTATGCAGGAGCGTTCAGTAAGGGATTATCCTTTTGAAGCAGGCGGTAATATTTTTGGCTACCTAGGCGAAGTGGATTCCAACATATTAAAGAATCCATTGTACCAGGGATATGTGATGGGCGATTATATCGGCCGGGCCGGCCTGGAAAGAACCTATGAAAAAGTGTTGATGGGTCAAAGAGGTATTGAATTCTGGAAAAGGGATAATAAAAACCGGTTGACCGACAGGCTCGAGGATGGGAATTTTGATACAGCAGCCATTGCCGGGCAAAACATGTATACTTCCATTGATATTGAATTGCAGGCCCTCGGCGAAAAGTTAATGGAGAACAAACTTGGTTCCATTGTAGCGGTAGATCCCAAAACAGGCGGGATACTGGCCATGGTGAGCAGTCCAACCTACAAACCTAAACTGCTGACCGGTGCAGAAAGAAAAAAACATTTTGCGGAATTATTACTGAGCCCTGCACGGCCGTTGTTCAACCGTTCAGTTAGTGCAACGTATTCGCCCGGATCAACCTTTAAAACATTACAGGCACTGGTAGGCTTACACGAAGGTGTGATCACACCTGAATTCAGTATCACCTGCTCAGGTGCTTTTTATGGTTGTGGTTCGGGCAGGCCGATGAAGTGCCTTGATTTTGGAACCTTTGACCTGCTGAATGCGATCAGGATGAGTGACAATACTTATTTTGCCACTGTCATGCAAAAAGTGATCACCAATCCGAAGTACCCCAGCCAGGATAGCGCCCTTGCAGTGTGGGACAGGTACATGTATGCTTTTGGACTGGGACATAAACTGGGTATCGATGTGCCATCTGAAAAGTCCGGTAATATTCCAACACCTGCCCAGTTTGATAAGATTTATGGAAAAGGATCCTGGAATTACTGCAATTTCCGTTCGGTGAGCATTGGCCAGGGAGAAGTAGATGTAACGCCCATACAAACCGCCAATGAAATGGCCTATATCGCCAACAAAGGCTGGTATATCATTCCCCACCTCGTTGATTCCATTGAAGGCGGTGACCAGTTTAACATGCTGGCTAATTTTAAAGAAAAGCACCGGGCTATGAATATACCCGATAGTATTTTTGACATTGTACAGCAGGGTATGCAGGATGTGGTGGACCGCGGAACCGGTGCCGGAGCCAAAGTGCCGGGCATTTCCATCTGTGGTAAAACGGGTACGGTTGAAAACTATTACAAAGGGGTGAAGCAACCCAACCATGCTTTTTTCTGCGGCTTTGCACCCCGGGAAAATCCAAAGATCGCCATTATGTGCGTGGTGGAAAACAGCGGGCGCTTTGGAGGCACCTATGCCGCACCGATAGTTGGACTGATGATCGAGAAATACCTCAATGATACCATTGCTGCCAACAGGACTGCGATCGTGGAAAAGTTTGAAAAACTGAATTTGATACCGCCCCGTATCTATGCCGAAATGAAAACAGTGGATTCCATGCTGCACAGGAAGGATTCGGCTTATTTAATTGCCAAAGGTTATATCAAAGTGGTTAAAGAAACCATTGAAGTGGATGAAACTACCGAACAGGAAATTCTGGACCAGCTGAATAAAGAGAAAGATGACCAGAAAAAAAAGCAACAGCAAAAAGAAGAGAGCGATAATAAAATGATCATTAAACCCGAAGCCATTTTACCTGCAGAAAAAAAGAAACCGGAGGTAAAGGATACGGCCATTTAACAGTTGTGAGTCGAGAGACAGTTCTCCAGATTCACCACTCACGATTGAAAATTGACGACTCAGGATTGACGAATAAACAACATGCAACATAAAAATCCCACCATAACCAAAGGAATTGACTGGCTGATGGTTTGGCTGTATGCCATCATTGTGATATTTGGCATTGTGTGTATTTATTCTGTGGAGTATAAAAGCACGGATAATTTTATGCAAACCCTCACCGGGTTCAAAAAAAACTACAGCAAGCAGTTGTTCTTTTTTGCTGCCTGCGCTGTATTGGCCATTTTTATCCTGTTGACCGACAGTAAACTGTTTACAGCCACTTCCAATATTTCCTATTTGATCGGCATTGCATTGATTCTGGCAACATTTGTACTTGGCAAGGAGATCAAAGGCTCAAAAAGCTGGATTCCCATGGGTTTTATGAACCTGCAGCCAGTAGAGCTTTGTAAAATATTTACGGCACTGGCATTGGCCAAGTACCTGAGTATGCAGGAAACGGATTTTAAAAGGCCCAGGGCTCAAATGATCGCTGCAGCCATTGCATTTACACCGGCTGTTTTGTCGATCCTGCAGGGTGAGACCGGTTTAGCGCTCATTTATTTTTCTTTTCTGATCCCTATGTACCGGGAAGGCCTGCCTGCCGGTTATTTAATAAGCCTGATCGGCCTGGCATCACTCATTGTGATCAGCCTGGTTCTGCCCGCCAAAACGATATTGATCGCATTTACCGTCATAGCTATAACCTGTATATATATATTCAGGCGGCAGTTCAGGAGGGATAAAAGGCTGTTGCTGATCATATTGGTTGCCTGGGGATTCAGTTCGCTGATCAGTACATTGGGTGTAAAACTATTAATGACCGAAGTGTTGAAACCTTACCAGTCGGCACGCATTTACAGTATGGTTGGAAGAACCAACCCATATATTGAGAATATAACAGTTAACCTCAGTGCCGAAGAATTGAAAGCCCTGGAAAAGGAAAAGGAAAAGGAAAAAGAAAAGCAGAATTATAATGTAAACCAGTCAAAGATCGCGATCGGGTCGGGAGGCTTTACGGGTAAAGGATTTTTAAAAGGTACGCAAACCCGTGGTGATTTTGTACCTGAGCAGCATACCGATTTTATATTTACGTCTGTTGGAGAAAATTTTGGATTTTTAGGCAGTGCATTATTGATGCTGGTGTATCTTATTTTCCTGTTGCGGATGATACGGATCGCTGAACGGCAGCGGAGTACATTCAGCAGGGTTTATGCCTATTCCGTTGCAGGCATCATGTTTTTCCATGTGGCCATCAATATTTGTGTAACCATCGGCCTGGCACCGGTTATCGGCATCACTTTGCCATTGATGAGTTACGGCGGTTCATCCCTGCTCACCTTTACGGCACTTATTTTTATTTTGATAAAGCTGGATGCCGACAGGCAGATGGTGTTGAGGTAAGAAGACACCCCCTCAGCCCCCTAAAGGGGGAACATTGGAGTTCATTAACAATAGTCTCTTTTAATTCTTTAAGAGTTAAATTTTATAAATACCTAAATCACTTTATTTCAGAGGGCACTTTAATATCTTAGGGACCAGTTCCCCCTTTAGGGGGCGGAGGGGTCATTATCTCAATTCAAACACCTGCCTGCTTGCCTTTCGTGCGGGGAACCAGGCAGCGCTGAATGCAATGAAAGTGGCCGTTGCCGCAACCAGTAAAAAATCAGTGGCGATCAGTTTAACCGGGAAATAATCCAGCAGGAAAGATCCGCCTGCCAATTTTATGAATTTAAATTTCAGTTGCAATATACAAATGACCGTGGCCAACAGGATCCCAACGGCTGTGCCAATGCTGCCGAGCAGCAAGCCTTCACTTAAAAATATTTTGAGTATACTTTTTTCGGGGGCACCCATGCTTTGCAAAACACTGATGTCTTTTCTTTTTTCCAGCACCAGCATAGTTAATGCACTTACCATATTGAATGCAGCGATCACCAGTATCAGTGTAAGCACGGCATAAATGGCCCATTTCTCAAGTTTCATGGTATTGTACAGGCTTGTATTCTGTTCATATTTGGTTTGCACTTTGTAATGATCTCCCAGCAGCGCTGCAATATCCTTTTTCGCTGTTGCCGGGTTGGCCTTTGGGATAAGTTTTAATTCAACAGCGCTGAATTCATCAGCGGAATACCCCATCTGTTGTTTTACAAAACCGATATTGGTGATGGCATATTTGTCATCAAATTCCTGCTGGATGGTAAAAGATCCCGACGGTTTGATGAATCCTTCACTTAATGACTGAAGGGGATCATTGTTGCTGCTGTTTTTTTTGGGAAGGATCACGGTCAGACCGTCCTGGTCCAGTGCAGCGTCAACCTGTAATGCTGTTGCACTCTGTATGCCTGAACCGGTAACCAGGTAAGGGTCTTCGGTAGTGCCCGTGAAATATTTTCCCCGGTTGGTTTTAGCGGCAACACCACTTACTTTTTCATAATTATCGTCTACACCTTTGAGGTAGATAACAGTTTGTGCATCATAGTTCTTAAGCAGCGCCTTGTCTTCGGCGATCATGGAAAAATTTTCAACACCGGGTTGTTTTTTCAGTGACGCGATCTGTTCCGGGGTAAGCGTAAAGGTTTTACCGGTTACGGGTACAATTTTAATATCAGCATAAAAGGAAGAGTAAAGGGATTTAACAAGATCTTCAAAACCGTTGAAAACACTCAATACCACTACCTGGCAGCAGGTGGCTATGGCAATAACTCCCGCCGTTACCCATGCAATGATGTTGATGGCACCGGCGCTTTTTTTTGCTTTAAAATATCTCCAGGCAAAGGTTAGGTACATTAAAGGTTTAAAGGGTTTAAAGGGTTTAATGGTTTAAGAGTTTAAGGGTTTTCCCTTCATTCTTCTTTTTTTTCTCCTCCTTCAGAGGAGTTAGCGGGAGCCTTTATCTCCTTAAAGATCTTTTCCATCTTATCCACATAATCCAGTGTATCATCAATAAAGAAAGTGAGCTTGGGCATACTGCGCAACTGGTGACGGACACGGGTTGTCAGTTCTTTTTTGATCTCCCAGCTCCGTTCTTCAATTTTTTTAAGTGCATCAAAACTATCGGCTACTTTAAAAAAACTGAGGTAGATCCTTGCTTCGTAGAGGTCGGGTGTGATTTTTACGGAAGAAATGGATACCATGCCGCCATCCATCATGGATAATCCCAGCCGCTGGAAAATGTCGCTCAGCTCTTTATTCAATAATCCCGCCACCATTTTCTGTCTTTTACTTTCTAACATATTTATCCTGTTTAAACGTCTGATATATTTTAAACCACCGGCAGTCCCGATAGTTATCGGGAGGGGTTTGCTGTAAAATTAGTTACTTTGCCCTGATTTGACCGAATTTTAAACCAATGAAGAAATACGCCAGGCTTTTCCGGTACCTCGCTGCATATAAAACCAATATTGCATTATACTTTTTATTCATCATACTTGCCATCGTCTTCTCGGTGGCATCCCTCGGGTCATTACCCTTTTTTTTAGACCTGATCTTTAACAAGGGAAAAGCAGACCTGGTGGAACCTGCCGTGATCAGCTCGTCCCAGGATATCATCAATTATATCAGTTATCATTTGCAGGAACTGATGAAAGTAAAGGGTAAGATCTATGTACTGGCATTGATCTGTATCATGGTGCTGATCGCCGTATTTATGAAAAACCTGTTCACTTACCTTTCTTACTATATCCTGGCGCCGATGCGCAACGGTGTTATGAACCGGTTGCGGAAAGAATTGTTCCAGAAGATACTGATCATGCCCATTGGCTATTTTACGGAGCAACGCAAGGGCGACATCATGAGCCGCATGACAAATGATGTAGGCGAACTGGAGAACTCGGTTGTGGGTACCGTGGAAGGTTTTATAAAAGACCCATTGAATATCATCTTCTATCTCACCACATTGATCTTTATCAGCCCTACGCTTTCTTTATTCCTGCTGGTACTCTTGCCTGTAACCGGGTTTATCATCGGCCGGATAAGCAGGGCATTAAAAAAGCAATCCAATGACGCTGCGGTAAAACAGGGCGAAGCATTATCTGTGCTTGATGAAACATTGGGCGGGCTCAGGGTGATCAAAGCTTTTACCGCTGAACGGCTGGTAGGGAAAAAATTTGAAGATCATAATGAAGAACTGTTTCATATAAAAAATAAAATGCAGTACCGGCGTGACCTTGCTTCGCCTCTGTCGGAATTCCTGGGTGTGTTTGTTTTAGCAGCTATTCTTTATTTTGGCGGCCAGTTGGTGCTGGGCAGCAATGCCGGCGGGCTGACCGATAAGGGATTCATCATGTATATCGTGATATTCACGCAGATCATCAGCCCCGCAAAATCATTGTCCACCTCCTTTTACAATATGCAGAAAGGCAGCGCTGCCATTGCCCGGATCGAGGAGGTTTTACAGGCTCCTGTAATGGTGCAGGAAGCTGCTGACCCAAAACCGATAAAAAGTTTTGAACATGCCATTGAATTTAAAAACGTAGGTTTTTCCTATGATGAGGTAACCATTTTAAAGAATATCAATTTAAAAATAGAGAAAGGAAAAACCGTTGCCCTGGTTGGGAGCAGCGGAGCCGGTAAAAGCACGCTGGCCGACCTGGTACCACGTTTTCATGATGTGGGTACCGGTGAGTTGCTGATCGATGGCATCAATATAAAAGAATATTCACTTGACCAGTTAAGGGGTTTGATGGGCATTGTAACACAGGAGCCTATTTTATTCAATGATACCATCGCCAATAATATAACACTGGGTATCGATGATGCCACACCCGAAGCCATTGAACAGGCCGCAACAATTGCCAACGCACATCATTTTATCCTGCAGAAGGAAGCGGGTTATCAAACCAATATCGGCGACCGTGGCGGCAAACTCAGTGGTGGTGAGCGCCAGCGCATGACCATTGCCCGGGCTGTACTGAAGAACCCACCCATTTTAATTTTAGATGAAGCTACCTCGTCCCTCGATACCGAAAGCGAAAGGCTGGTACAGGATGCCATCAATAATTTAATGAACAACAGGACTTCCCTGGTAATTGCCCACCGGCTGAGTACCATTCGTCATGCTGACGAGATCATTGTGTTGCAGAAAGGTGAGATCGTGGAAAGAGGTACGCACGACAGCCTTATCGCACAGAATGGATTTTATAAAAGATTGGTGGATATGCAGGAGGTTAGATAGATGGTGATACAGGATACTGGATACTTGATACTGGATGCTGGAAACTGGATGCTGGATACAGGATGGGGGCGTAAACCAACCTTAAGAGTTTTCAAATCAGCAATCACTCCGGGCAAAAAAAGGAGAATGATCACTCATTCTCCCAAACTAATTCCCAATTACTTATTTACTAATACCTACTTGGCTGCTCCCATCTTGGCTTCAATGCTTAAAGTAGCATGGGGCACTGCACGTAAACGGGCCTTGTCAATTAACTGGCCGGTTACCCGGCAGATGCCGTAGGTTTTATTTTCAATGCGCATCACTGCTTTTTCCAGGTGATCGATAAAGGTGATCTGGCGGCTGGCCATCTGGCTAAGCTGTTCCCTTTCCATACTCATGCTGCCGTCTTCCATGGTCATGTAACGGGCATCGTCATTATCGCCACCCATTTCATCTTTGCGGGTGATCAGCCCCTGCAGGTAATTTAATTCCTTTTTTGCTGAATCCAGTTTTCGCTGAATGATATCCCTGAATTCTGCCAGGTCAGCATCACTGTAACGAACAATAGGCGCTCCCAGGTCATGTACCGGCTGGTCAAGTACCGATTTGGTGAATTCCGGCTGGTATTTCCGCGAAGTTTTGGTATTTATCTTTGGCAATACCACAGGTTTTGCCGGGATGATCTTAATGTCTTTTGCTTTTTCAGGTGATTTTGGTTTTACCGGTGCCACACCTTTTACCGGCATTTTTTTAACTGGGGCCGGTTTTACAGCCGGTTTTTTCACTTCAATTTTTTTCATAGGTTTTAATACCGGTTTTTTAGCAACAGCTTTAACCAAAGGTTTTGCTGCTTTTTTTACAACAATTGCCTTTTTAGGGGCCTTTTTTATCTGTTTTTCAACTTTTTTCTTTGCAACGGGTTTTGGAGCCTGTTTTTTAACAACTGCCTTTTTAACAGCAGGTTTTTTGGCTGGGGCAGCTTTCTTTACAGGGGCGGCCTTCTTTGCAGGAGCTGCCTTTTTAACTGGTTTTACCACTTTTTTTGCTGCTGGTTTAGCAACTTTCTTTTTTGTAGCCATACTATTATCCTTTTTTAAATAAAAAACTATAACAAATACGACAGTATTTTTCAATAAGACACTGTCGGCAGAAATAATCCGGTCTCGTGACGTAGTCATTCTTTTCTCTTGTAAAAAATCTGTAAAAAACAGATATGGCAAAAGCCAGCTCCGAAAACTAGTTGTTATTGAAAAAAACGATTTTCTGGCAGAATTTTGCCCCC
>CAZBIK010000109.1:0-10691 GCA_964491955.1 uncultured Ferruginibacter sp. | reverse complement strand
AAAAGAACGCAGGCCGACCTCGCCATTTCAGTGATCGGCGTAGGAGGCGGCATACAACATTTATCAAAGGATAAGCAATCGTCCTGGGGCGTTTCCTACAATTATGCAAACCTTTGGCTCGGGTTCGCCATCAATAAACAAAAACAGGATTTTTATCAAATACCGGTTTACCACGAAGGCGATGCCAATTTCCGGGTCAGGACAAAGCGGGGCGGTTTTATAAAATATTATGGATATATCAGCTCCAATAAAACAGGGTTCAGGAGTCCAGAGATTGATTCCCTGGTTTTAAAAAATGCAGTTGCCATTGAAAATTTTAACTCCTACGAGAATATCAACTGGCGTGAAAATTTCTGAATGGGTTGGTAACTGACCACCGGTATCAGTTTCAGCACGAACAAGGATGATATTAATAATGAGTTGCAGGACGCCAATAACCAAAAACAGGTGATCACCAACCCTGGCTTTTATGCATTTAAAAATTTTACATTAAACAATAAAGCACAGTATGCCCAGCTGAGGGTGGTGCTGGAGAAAAAACTGGATGGCCTCAATGTGATCCGTTTTGGTTCCGATTATTTTTACAGCAGGGAACGGTCAACCTATACCTTATATAATGGTAACCGGTTCACAGAAACCGTTACTGATAACCTGAAATCTGTTTTTGCCGAAGCGGAT
The DNA here is from genome assembly GCA_964491955.1 of uncultured Ferruginibacter sp. GTDB lineage: Bacteria > Bacteroidota > Bacteroidia > Chitinophagales > Chitinophagaceae > Ferruginibacter. Next base: position 10,013 of record CAZBIK010000109.1, on the reverse strand, counting down.
ATTTATATTACCAACAACCTTGCTGCAAAAGCAGGTGGCCGGGTTGAACATTCCCAGGTCGTTGATAAGTGGAACATTGCACCACGGCTTTCACTGGCCTATAAATTCCCGGATAATAGCCAGGCATCCTTTGCCTATGGATTGTTTTACCAGAATCCTGAAAGAAAATACCTGCCAACAGTTGCAGCATTGGATTATTCAAGAGCCGCCCACTATATATTGCAGTATCAGAAGATGGGCAATGACCGGATCTTAAGGGTAGAAGCTTTTTATAAAAAATACACTGACCTGTATAAGACCAACCTGTCTGCCACCGGCCGCGAGGTTGCTGTAAATAACAATGGATTTGGTGATGCAAAAGGCCTGGAACTTTTCTTCCGGGATAAGAAGACCTTTGAACGGGTTGATTTCTGGATATCCTATTCCTACCTGGATACCAAACGTGATTTTTTGAACTACCCCAAAGCCATTACCCCGTCATTTGCAGCCCACCACACTGCCGCGGTTGTTGTAAAGAAATTTGTATTGCCCTGGAAGACCGGGTTTAACCTCAGTTACAATTTTGCAACGGGCCGGCCCTACTATCATTTCGCCTATGACAATACACAGGGTAAATATATTATCGGCGATGCAGGCAGAACCATCAATTATAACAGCATGAGCTTTAGCGTGAATTACCTGCCCAACCTGGGGAAAACAAATCCCAAAGCTTTTGTGGTATGGGTATTGGGTGTAAATAATGTGCTGGGACAAAACCAGGTGTTCAATTACAATTACAATAATGATGGCAGCCGGAAGGAAGCTGTAACGCCGCCGTCAAGACGCTTTGTCTTCATTGGCTGTTTCCTGAGCTTTGGCATTGACCGTACACAGGATGCAATCAATAACAATCTTTAATAAAATAATTCATCAACCATTAAACTTAACTATTATGTCAGATTACAAACCGGCTCCCGAAGGAAAAGACCCTGAACTCTGGGAGATCGCACAAAAAAGGGCAGGCTTTAAAAACCATGCGGTTACTTATCTTATCATCAATGCATTTTTATGGGCCGTTTGGTTTTTTTCTTCTTCATACGAACATTTCAGTATTGCTGAAATACGGTGGGGCCATTTCCCATGGCCGATGTGGTCCACACTGGGCTGGGGCATAGGACTGGCCTTTCATTTTGCCGGGGTTTATATATTCCCTAAATCCAATTCAGTAGAAAGGGAATACGAAAAATTAAAGAACAGGAAAAAATAATTAAAACAACAATAAACAAAACAATGAAAAAATTAATTCTGATTGCCGTGGTTTCTTTTTTAGCGACCGGCACATTTGCTCAAAGCGAAAAATATCTGGCAACTATGAAAAGCAATATCGCTGCCATAGATACCAGTTTTAGAAACCCGGCCAACCTGCTTGACCTGGCCAATAAATTTGAACGCATTGCCACTGCCGAAAAAAACCAGTGGCTGGCTTATTATTATGCCGCACTTTGCCAGGTAAATTATACCTACATGGAAAAAGATAAAACAAAGATCGATGCCATTGCCGGCAAGGCAACAGAACTGATCAATAAGGCAGATGCTTTGCAGCCCAACAACTCTGAGATCAGCTGTATAAAAAGCATGATCGCCAGCAGCCACATGATGGTGGATCCCATGACAAGATTTATGGAATACGGACCCGAAAGCCAAAGCCATATTGATGCGGCCATGCAGCAGGATCCTGCCAACCCAAGGCCCGAATATTTAAAAGGGCAGGGTTTAAAATATACACCCGAACAGTTTGGCGGTGGTTGTGCAACAGCAAAACCTGTATTGCAGGCTTCACTTGATAAGTACAATAAATTTGTACCGGGCAGTGACATTCATCCAAACTGGGGTAAACAACGGGTTGAACAATTGATCAGTGAATGTAAATAACCCGGCCTGCACTGAGCGGAGCCGAAGTGTGAGCGGAGCCGAAGTGTGAGCGGAGCAGTTTAAGAAATCGTCAATAAAATTATACATGTATGCAAACAGAAAATTTTTCGCCACAGGAAAGTTTACAGCTGATACAAAATATGATCGAGAAGGCCCGGCACAATATGGGTGAGAATGTTAAATTCTTCCTGTTATGGGGCTGGATCACTTTTATTGCCTGTACCGGGCAATATGTATTAAAGAATGTATTTGATTATGAACAGCATTACATGATCTGGTTACTCATTATACCCGGTATCATCATCAGCATCTATATGGGCATTAAAGACGGCAAAAAGAAAAAGGTGCATACGTATATCAGCGAAAGCATGTCGTATTTGTGGATAGGAATGGGGATCAGTTTTTTTGTGTTGAGTATGATCCTCACCCGCCTGGGATGGGACCATACGGTTTTTCCTTTTTTTATCCTGTTGTATGGACTGGGTACTTTTGTTTCCGGTAAAATTCTGCGGTTTAAGCCACTGGTTTATGGCGGCCTGGCCGCATGGGCCATGGCCATCGCCTCCGTGTATGTAAACTATGATTACCAGATCCTTTTTGGGGCTGGGGCAATACTGGTGAGTTATCTCATACCGGCTTATATGCTCCAGTATAAAAATAAAACTTCAGCAAAATTTTAATTGTATGCAAAACGATCAGCAACTCACCCGTGAAAAAAGCCTCGAGATCATTCAACAGATGATCACCCAGGCAAAAAGTAATATTTCCGATAACGGCCTTGGCTGGCTGATTTGGGGTACCATGATCTTTTTATCCGCACTCTTCACCTTTATATTTATTCATACCAGTGCTGAAAACACTTTCCTGGCCTGGGATATTTTTGGCCTCATTACCATTATATTACTGACCTATGACCTGTTTAAACCCAAACAAAAAAAGGTCAGAACCTATATCGATGACCAGTTACGCCTGGTGGATATGGGTTTTATCATCAGCCTGTTCATTATAATTTTAGCCATAAACATCTCCGTACTTCCCAGCAGTGGTTTTGGATTTTGCCTGGTCATTTTTGCATTCTTTCTTTTGCTGAAAGGGGGTGCTGTTAAATCCCGGTCATTGATGACAGGAGCCGCAATCAATTGGGCCGGTGCTATCGCCATGTTTATTGTTAAGGATTTTAAATATGATATGCTGATCATGGCGGTTGCCGTTCTGTTGGGTTTTATTATTCCCGGCCTGATATTGTGGTTACAATACAGAAAACAACTCCGTTCCTAAAAAATAACACAGGTCATCAACATGGATTTTAAAGAACTCGACCCCATATTACATTCTCAACTCAGGCTTGCCGTGGTAAGCCTGCTCATCAGTGTGCGTGAGGCCGAATTCACTTTTTTAAAGGAAAAGACCAATTCCACGGCAGGCAACCTCAGTGTGCAGATCAATAAATTAAAAGATGCCGGTTATATTGAAGTAACCAAGCAGTTCAGCAATAATTACCCGCAAACCATCTGTAAGATCACCAAAAAAGGGATTGAAGCATTTGAAGATTATGTAAAAGCCCTGCAGAGTTATATGAACCCGGGGGGCAGTTGATTTTCCCCGTTTATTTAATATTTAAACTTTTTTCCTGCTTAACCGTTTTACCTTTGACAATATAGCGATCCATGTCAACCATTATAAACGTAAGCAATCTTTCCAAACAGTTCAATGAAGTAACGGCAGTGAATGACCTGTCATTTACCGTTCATGCAGGTGATGTGTATGGATTCCTTGGACAAAACGGCGCCGGAAAATCCACCACTATCCGTATGCTGCTGACATTGGTCAAGCCATCAACCGGTACCATCGATATTTTTAACCGAAACCTGTTTACCCACCGTAAAGAAATATTACAACAGGTTGGTGCCGTAATTGAAAAACCCGACCTGTATAAATATTTATCTGCCTATGATAACCTGGCCATTTTTGCAAAAATGAGCGGCATGGATCCCGGCAGAACTTTATTGATGGAACAATTGCGAATGGTGGGCCTGGCCGAAAGGGCATCCAGCAAGGTTAAAACCTTCAGCCAGGGGATGAAACAAAGGCTGGGGATTGCGGTTGCACTGGTACACGACCCTAAACTGATCATACTGGATGAACCCACCAACGGTCTTGACCCGCAGGGAATTGCTGATATGCGGAACCTGATCCTGCATTTAAGCAGGGAAATGGGCAAAACGATCCTGGTTTCGTCTCACCTGCTCAGTGAGATCGAACTGGTTGCCAACCGGATGCTCATCATTCATAAAGGGAAAAAGATCGTGGAAGGGAATGTGGCCGAACTGCTTGATCCTTCCCAATCGCTGGTACAGATCGAAACTGCTGATGATGTGGCTGCAGGGGAAAAATTAATGCATACAAAATGGGCCCCGAAGTTACAGCCCAATGCCCGGTGCCTTCAGTTTAAAATGAATAAGGATGAAGTGCCGCAGCTGATCAGCGACCTGGTAACTGCGCAGGTGCAGATCCTTTCGGTAAATCCAATGCATTCGCTGGAAGATTATTTTTTATCACTTACAACCCAACCCGGCCATGTGGAACCTGTTGCAGATTGAACTGTTTAAAATATTTAAGAAGCCAAGGACCTACCTGGCATTTGTGATCATTGCCGCATTTATTTTCCTGATCCAGCTCGGGCTGTATGTGAACGGCAAAGACTGGATGATGTTCATGCTCGGCTCCCTGGGCGAAACCATGAATATCGAGTATGATAAACTGGTGAACGGGTATGCCGTATGTTTTTTTGTGCTCAATTTGCTGCTGGTGCATGTACCCATTTTGGTTGCGCTGGTTGCAGGCGATGTGGTTTCGGGTGAAGCCAGTATGGGTACATTAAGGCTGCTGGCCAGTAAACCGGTGAGCCGCACACAGATCATACTGTCCAAATATGCTGCGGTTGCCATTTATGTTTTTGCACTACTGTTATGGATAGCCGTAATTTCCCTGGCAGTGAGTATTGCAGTTTTTGGCAGGAACGACTTGGTGGTGGCCAAAACAACCGGTTTGCAGCTGATCGAATCCGGTGACGTGTTGTGGAGGTATTTTTGTGCATTTGGATTTGCCTTTATTGCCATGATGGTAGTAGCAGCCATTTCATTGTTGTTGTCAGTTTTATCGGAAAATTCGATCGGCCCGATCGTGGCCACGGTGGGTATTATTATTGTGTGTACGTTGATCAGTGAAATGGAAATACCCCTTTACCAGCAATATATAAAGCCTTACCTGTTCACCACCTATATGCTTGGCTGGAAAGGCTTTTTTTATATCGGGTCAACCGCTGATGGAGAAACCATAAAAGGGAGTATCCAGTATTTGCCCGGTATTGTAAAGAGCCTGGCTGCATTGTTTGTTTATATAGCAGCACTGGTGGCTGCATCCGTTTATATTTTCCGTAAAAAAGATATATTATCTTAAAAATACACTATGAAAGCGATCATACTATTTATTGCCGGGTTCCAGTTTTCGCTCATTACCCAAGCGCAGGACATCCGGGTACTGGTACAAAAAGTAAAGGATAAGATAAACCTGGTGAACGACTACAATGCAAAGGGTACCATGAAAACCAATGTTACTTTTTTAAAAGTACCTGTTGCATCAGTCAGCGTATATTTTAAAAAACCGAACCTGCTTAAAATTAAAAATGAAAAGGGAATTTCCTTTATTCCCAAAGGTGCTGTCAATATCAATATGAATAATGTGCTCAACAGCGGCAATTACAGTGTGCTTGATGCGGGGAATGATAAGATAGGCAATACGGTTGTACAGGTGGTCAAGTTATTGCCTGAAGCGGATACCGGGGATGTGATACTCTCTACACTGTATATCGATGCGGTAAACCTGGTGATCCTTAAAACAAAAACCACCACCCGGGATAACGGAACCTACGAACTGGAAATGCGTTACGGAAAATACATCGCTTACGGCCTCCCGGATAAGATCCTGTTTACATTCAATACCAAGGATTATAAAATGCCCAAAGGGGTTACTTTTGATTTTGATGACGGCAGCAAAAAGAGAACAGGCGGGGAGCAGCTGAAAAACCAAAAGGGCAAAATGGAAATTTCCATGAGCAGCTACAGCATCAATAAAGGAATTGAGAATAGTGTTTTTAAATAATGATAAATGACCTGTCATGTCGACGTCAGGAGACATCAGGGTAGTAAATAAAGTAAATTTCTCTCCCAATAACCCTGCCTGCCGGCAGGCAGGTATCGGGATCGAAATGCAAAAAGCTATTCAGGTATGTCACTTATTTTTTCATCAATCATATTGGCATTTACAACCGAACTCATTTTATTCAGCGGATTTTTGTGTTGCTCATCATATTCTATCCTTCCGTTGATAATGTCAATGCATTTATATATGGCTTCCCTGAAAGATGATTCATCGGCCTTGCCCTGGCCGGCAATATCAAATGCAACGCCGTGGTCGGGCGATGTGCGTACACCCGGGAGCCCGGCTGTATAATTCACGCCTTCCCCGATCGCCATTGATTTAAAAGGTATCAGTCCCTGGTCGTGATACATGGCCAAAACCCCGTCAAATTTTTCATAATGACCACGTGCAAAAAAGGCATCGGCAGGATAGGGGCCAAAACAAAAAATATCCCGCTGTTTGGCTTCTTTAATGGCCGGCCGGATGATCGTTTCTTCTTCTTTGCCGATCAATCCTTCATCGCCGGCATGCGGGTTTAAACCCAGTACTGCGATCCTTGGCTTGTTGATATTAAAGTCCCTTTTCAATGAATTGTTGATGATCTGCAGTTTGCTGATAATGCCTTCCCTGGTGATGTGGCCTGCAATGTCCTTTACCGGAACATGTTCAGTAACCAGGCCCACCCTCATATTTTCTGCAAGCATGAACATGGCAACATCCTGGGCGCCATATAGATTTTTTAAATAGGGGGTATGCCCTGTAAAATTAAACTGGTCAGACTGTGTATTGCTTTTATGCAGGGGTGCAGTTACCAGGCCGTTTATAAAATTGTCTTTTAAAGCTTTTGCAGCAACCGTTAAACTTTTGACGGCATATTTTCCGCCAATCTCATTTAAAATACCGGGGTTCACATTCACCTCTTCTTCCCAGCAGTTAAACAGGTTGACCTGCTTGTAATTTATCCGGTTCAATTCCCGGGTGCTGGTAAAATTGATATTGATCTCCGGTAAACCCTTGCGGTAAAAGTTAAGCACTTTATTATTCCCAAAAACAACCGGGGTACAAATATCCAGTATCCGGTTATCCGCCAGTGTTTTTATGATGATCTCAATTCCGATGCCGTTAATATCACCGCAGGTTAGCCCGATCACGGGCTTTTTATCATTAACTGAACTCATGTTTACAATGATTAAGTTGTAAAAATACAATTTCTAACCGGTAAGTATTTAATTTATGGCCGCTTTCAGCATACCTGGCGATATATCCTGAAATTGAGTGAACCCGCTGTATAAACTGCCCGGGCCGGGGGTATGCATAAAAAAAGGCCGTCTCTTTGCGAGACAGCCCCTTTCGTTTATTTTTTTCTTTTATTTGATTATGATCAGTTGTTTGATCACTCTTTCCGTATCGGTTTCAACGATGATCGCATAAACCCCGTCACTTAATTTATCAAGGTTTACCGTGATATTATTGTTGCCGGTTGTTAATTTCTCTTTCTGTGTTAAAACCTTGCTGCCCAGTTTATCAATCAACGTTATGGTAGTCATCATGCTGTTTTCAACATACATGTTTACGTTTACATAATTGCTTGCCGGGTTTGGCATGATGTTTACAGGAATTTGAGTTTGCTTTTTTCTCACAAAAACAACATTGCTGTATTTAAATTCACCGGTTTTACCAATAACCTTTAAGCGGTAATAGATAATGGTGCTGTTTACATTGGTAATATCATCATTGGCATTAAAGTTTTGCTGTACCTGCAGGATCACCGGTTCTGTAACCGTGGATATCCTGGTAAAGCTGCTGTTGTCCGTACTTCTTTCAATTTCAAAGCGGTCAACCTCTTTTTCGGCAATGATCGTCCAGTTCAGCAATACTTTATTGATGTTTTGTACAGCCGTAAAGTTTAAGAATTGAACCGGCAATACATAACCCACAAAACGCCAGTCCCTGTCGGGTTGTGTAATGTTGGTCCTTTGAACAGTTGTATTCGAACCTGGGGTAGCATCACCGGTAAAGGATCCGCCATTACCCATGCGGTATGAAGTGCCTTTGATATTTAAAACCGAATTCAATGAATCGAACCGGTTATCTAGCCCGTCGTTATCTGTATCAAGCCCGGTTAAGGTAACATTATCATCGGCCAGGCCGTTCAGGTTAAAGTCATTTCCTTCCACGATATCTGCAAGACCATCACCATCTGTATCCGAATCCCTGTAATCGGGTGTGGCATCGCCATCATGGTCATATACAAATATACCCGCACCACTGAATCCTGCCGGAACATTATCATATGGATTCATCAAACCATCACCATCGGGATCAGATGTTGTGGGTAGTGCATAACCTGCGGTTGTCTGTCCTTCAATATTATCCGGTATGCCGTCATCATCAGCATCAATGTCTAGGTAATCTGGCCTGCCATCTCCATCGGTATTCCTTAAATTCAGGGCCGCTAATGCAGATACATCCTGTGACCATCCGTTTGTTCCGATCACACCATCTACTATTCCGTTTAAATTTGCATCGGGCAGCCCGGCCTCAATTACATCAACAATTCCGTCTCCGTCACTGTCCACATCATAGGCATTGGGCCTCAGGTCCCTGTCCATATTCTTATTGGGCCAGTTGTCTGCCCTGCCATCTACCGGCGAAATATCAACGCCGGTGATCAATAATGCTGAAGCAAAAGAGGTGTTATCACTTAAACCATCATTGTTCGCATCAACAAAACCATCAATGACCGCATTATTATTCACATCAGCTCCTGCTGCTTCCACCACGTCCGGAATTCCATCATTATCACTGTCACTATCGAGGTAATTGGGTATCCCATCACCATCAAAATCGGGAATTCCCAAACCAATACCGGAAGCGTTTACGCCAGTGTTATTGGCATCCACATTTTGTGAAAACCCGTCATTGTCTGTATCAACATAATTATCAATGATACCATTACCATCGGTGTCCACGCCATACGCTTCTACCACATCAGGTATACCGTCATTGTCACTGTCCAGGTCATACTGGTTGATGATGCCATCCTGGTCTTTATCCGCCAGGTCATTTACACCGTCGGAGTTTGCATCAACCCATGGTAAGAAAGTCGGGTCAAGGTAATTCGGTATACTGTTGTTGTTTGCATCGGCGCCCCAGTCAAAATTATCATTTACATTATCCGCATTAAAATCAACATAACCCGGGTAAGCTGGGTCATTCCAGTTGGGAATGCCGTTTGTGTTATGATCCTGTAATGCCAGTGGATTATTAAATTCAACATAATCAGGTATACCGTCATTATCATCATCAATATCAATACAATTATTCAATACAATTAATGTAACAGGTGTAATATCAGAATAGTTACAGCCACTTGCCAGGTTTGATGCTGTAGTAGCAACAACCATCCGGTAAAGATCACCGTTGTTGGCAGGCGTGGTTGCAGTTGGCGGCAGTGTATACGAATCAACAAACTGGTACAGGCCTCCAACCGGGGTCAGGGTGGCTACACCGGCGGTACCGGCTATATCAGCCCAGTTTGTACCTCCATCGGTGCTTCGCTGCCATTTGTAATAGATATATACATTGTAATAAGACCTTACGGTATCGGAAATGGTAAGCGTTTGCCCGGCACAGACAGTTGGGTTTGCCGAAGGCGAATACACCATGTTTGGATAACAGGTTCGTATACTGATATCATCAATGGCCCAGTCATTACCGCCGCCGTCAGGTGCATTGTTACTGAACGTTACGCTGAAATTACTTTGTGTGGTATCGGTTTTAATAACGAAGGAACGCCTAACGCAGTTGTTCATGGTATCAGATCCTGTTTGTTTACCACCCAGCCCCTGGTAACCCTGTTCCCCGTTTGTGTATTAATACAACACACTTATCTGCATTCC
>CAZBIK010000108.1:0-10770 GCA_964491955.1 uncultured Ferruginibacter sp. | reverse complement strand
TTTTTTGTTTTTAAAAACAAAACGGGAATATTGCTTTTAAAAACAAAAAAAAAGAATTCTACTCAATGCAAAGCTGCCAGCTAAGACATACATTTTTAACTATTGACATCCCGAATAATTGTATGTGCTGATAATCATTTCGGTCAAGAAGTAGCTTCCTTGTATGATAAATTTTATAAATTTGTAAATGCAAATAATAAGCAGATCAACCAGTTATTTTTGAATGCCAACAAAGGTTGTTCAGGAGAAATGTAATGACCAGTGACTTTAATTCCGTTATGAAATCCTTATAAATTTTCAAAAAACATCTGTTTTTTTCTCCTTTAAAAATGAGGAAATCCCCGTTGTACAAAGACCTGTATTTTCTATTTTTAAAAAATGGAAACAGTAACCCTGAAAGCTTTGGTCCATCGCAAGATGGAATGCATTGGGATTTACTTTGCCAGGAATACAACACTTGAAAAGATCATCCGAAGCCAGCCTCATGTAACCTGGAGTCGTACCTATGCCTGCTGGTATATTCCGCTTTCTAAAAAGGGCTATTCCAGGTTGGTTAACCAGCTACAGGGTAAAGCAAATATTGATAACAGTGCATTAAAACTGTATTTACAAAAGAAAGAAAGGGTTACTGCAACTATTGTTGAATCCAAAGGCAGCGCGGAAATTTCAAACCTCAATTACAGAAAACCTGTAACCCTTTCACATATATGGCAATTGAGCAATGAAAACCTGGCTGCACTTGAAAAATTTGTCCAGATGCTGAACATGAAGGCATATAGCCCTTCAACTATCCATACCTATCGCAATGAGTTTACACAATTATTAAAATTATTAAAGAATAAGCCTGTTGATGAGTTGGATGCTGATGATCTGAAGAGGTATATGGTATTTATCATGAAGGAACATGGTTTAACAGAGAACTCGGCACACAGCAGGTTAAATGCTATAAAATTTTATTTTGAGCAGGTATTGGGCAGGGAGAAATTTTTTTTTGAGATCCCCCGGCCAAAAAAGGCATTGAAGTTACCAAAAGTGATCAGTGAAGAAAAAATAGTTAGCGGGATCCTTGCTGTTGAAAACCTGAAACACCGTACGCTTTTATTACTTGCATACAGTGCCGGTTTAAGGGTGAGTGAAGTGATAAGTTTAAAGATCACTGATATTGACAGCGACAGGATGCAGATCTCTGTTAATCATGCCAAGGGGAAAAAAGACAGGGTGGTTACACTTAGTGAATTCCTTCTACCCATTTTGCGGGAATATTATTCACTATACAAACCCCAAACCTGGCTTTTTGAAGGGCAGGACAGCAGGGAACATTACAGCAGCCGTTCTGCACAGCAAATCTTCAAGGATACGTATAAGAAGCTGGGCATACCTCCACAATGCAGTTTTCACAGTTTAAGACACAGTTTTGCAACGCATTTACTTGAAAACGGAACAGATATCAGTTTTATACAAAAGCTATTGGGCCATAATGATATTAAAACCACGTTACGTTATACCCAGATCAGTAAAAAGGACATAGGTAAAATTGAGAGTCCGCTTGATCGGATTATGCGCAAAAAGGGAAAATAAAAACCTGCGTTTTTTTCAATTGTTTTATATTAAACAATTAATTATACGAAGCTTGGCCAATTCAATTAGTATATTATTATTTATATATCTTTATGTTGATCAACTTATAATTTGCAGTGCAGAGTTGTACTGCGTATATTTATGAGTTGCACCGCAATTGTCGACACGACCCTCCCTTCGCCGGATGTTTTGCTGCTGTTTATTCAATCTGTTTTTATTTCGTTGATTTTCAGTCGCTGATAAAGTGTTTCGATCTGCGCTTATTTTTTTGGAGGAGATAAATTGGGCTTTTCGAAAAGCTCGACTGCGTCGATGAAAGCTCGCTTTCAATCGCAAAGGCGATTACTTTTCGAAGTTAGGGGTTCAAGATTGCAATGTCAAGTGTTTTGGTACTGTTTTTTTAGAGCTGTGCAAAAAAATAAGCGCAGATCGAAACGTGGGTTTATGCGACTGGTGCATCTACGAATAACAGCATTGAGAATAACCCAGCAGACATTTCATCTACTTCGTCAATCAGTGATTGACGCAATAGATTGCATTCAAAACAAGACCGCGAATGAAGGCCCGAGTACTCCAACTGCGTACAACATGGTGTTCCCGCAATAGTGGCGGACGGAAGTCAATCAACATTGGTAATACTAATGAACATTGTATCTTTAACCAGGCGGACGAGCGTTGAATTCCACTACTGCGGAAACACCCGACCGTTAGCTGCCATAAGGCAACACCCCACTATGCGAAAAGTGCTTCTTATATTATTCTTTATCCCACAATTTTCCTTTGGACAAGAAACTGCCCTGAAAATAGAAATTTCTCTGAAGGGTATGCCTGATAGTACTTTCTTTTATCTAAATGAAGAAAATAAGAATGTAGACTCCTGTTTTAGTAAAAATGAAACACTCAATTTTACATACTATAAAAAGAGTGTACTTCCAGCCGGAAACCTCGTTATCTCAAAAGACAGAAAGCAGGGTTACATTTTTTGGGTTGAAAATGAATCAATCAAATTGCAAGGAATTTACAAAGATTTAAGTCCTCTTAGAACAACCAATTCCACAACCCAGAACGAGTTTCGGGAATATATGTTATCCATAACAAGCATTAAAGACTCTATATCTAAGGCAACACGGAAATTTGACTCCTTGCGTTTCAGGCTTAACCCTGATTCCAATATTTATCAGCTTAAAGTCTCACAGTTTTCATCATTATTAAAACAAGTCAATATTGACTTTATCAAGAAATATCCGAGTTCCATTATTAGCACCCAGACACTTTTTTTTGAAGCACAGCATAAAAGATTTTCAAATGAGGAAGTACTCAGTTCTTTCAAGCTGCTAAGTCCAGAACAACAAAATTCTACTGTAGGACAAGGGATATTAAAAGCCGTGCTCTTATACCAAAACCCTCTGATTGGAGAAAAAGCGCCTGACTTTACCATAAATGATTCCAAAGGAAATTCTGTAAGCTTATCAGAGTTTAAAGGGAAAAATATTGTTTTAATATTTTGGGCATCATGGTGTGGGCCTTGTATAAAAGAAATGCCTGAGATAATTAAATTCTACGAAAAGAATAGGGACACTGCCATAGTCTTTATAGCTGTTTCACTTGACGAAAAAAAGGATTCGTGGTTGACAGCAATTGAAAAACATTCAATCCCCTTCATTAATGTTTCAGACCTTAAGGGGTGGATGTGTGAGCCAGCACTAATTTATGGTGTATCAGGTGTTCCTGACAATTTCTTAATCGATGTTAACGGAAATATTGTTTTACGGGAACATGGGTTTAACATCATAAAGAAAAACATCTTAGACCAAGCCAAATAAATTACGGCAGCTAACAAAAGGTTTTGTGCAATTGGGGCTCGACGTTGAAGCAATCATCGGCAGTGCATATCCAGGCTTTGGTTTCGGCGGACGTAATTCTGCCGGGCAGTAGTTCTAAACTTCGGCTTTTAGTTATAAATTTAGCTTCAGTTCCGGGCGGACAGTTGGTCAATTCCCCAACTGCACAAAGCCTCGCTCGTTAGCTGCAACCAGTGAGTGTTTTAGATTTGAAGTTTTTTTTCTGAAATAAGAGTATCTTAGTACCTAAAATATCAGCAAATAATAAAAAAACCTTACTAATGAGCATTCCCCAACTTTTGGGTGGAGCAAGACATAGTGCGCCACTTGATGATGAAATGAGTTATCCATTGACAAGTGACGAATACTTATTGATTAAGGAAAATCTGGTTTTTGATAAATTTACTAATTGGGAGTCATTTCTTATAACAACTGGCATTACATCTTTAATATCATTCATCATTATTTGGGCCACTGGCTCCTTCGAAAAAGTCGTTACAGTTGACGGAAAAGAAGTAATCAATATTAACATGGTGCAAGTTGTCATTACAGTAATCTATGGCGCGTTAACCTTGGGTTCGCTATTAGGCTTTTTTATTTTTAAGCTTACGAAAAAAAAATCAGAAAATACAATACAACGTTTAGAAATTAAAATCACAAGACATTTAACAAAAATTGAAGAATGAATAAGCCGTTTGCAATAATATTTGATAACACTCAAAATAAGGATAAGTTAGAAATTTTCATTGACACGGTGAGAAGTGCCTATATTTCCAAAAAAGGTAATAATCACATTCTTCTTATTTCAGCTCCTTCAGAGAACACACCTGAAGAAATACATAATTTGATAAAAAGTAAGGCTAAAGATGAGATTTATTTTTTGGTTACAGTATTTGATGACTTCTTTGGCAATTTAACAACAGACGCATTCGCATGGATTAAAGAAACTTTTCCTTATCTTACTTTAATATCAGATGAAAAACCTGATGAATTAAAAGAAAAATAATCTCAGCTGCAGCTAATATAGAATTGCCGCAATTTGGGCGGACAGTCATATTCTCAGCTTTATCTCGCTACCACTCTTTAGTCATCGGCTTGACCGAATATTAATTGGCTTTGCAGTCATAATAAAATTTCGTTCCTTTAATCAGCAGCAGCACCGGGCGGACACAGCACCTATCCCCCATAGCAGCAAGCCCCGGACGTTGAGCGAAAATTGAAAAGACCAGACTATGGTACTAAAAAAACATACAAATGAATTATTAAAAGTAATTATTGAGACAGGAAGAGATGTAAATGACTTTGAATTAAAGAGACATAGGAATTCTTCTGTTGGTGAAGCTGTACAAATAGTTTATAAAGACAGCCCAATGTCTTTTTGGGTTATGCCACATAGCACCGACAGTTTAGACGTTTTCAAAATTGCTCAGGTTCAATTTTTGCCAAATTTTCCCGAAAACATAAGTGATTATCCATATAATCTTACTGAAGTAAAAGAAATATTTAAAGGGTGGCTGTCTTCGCATTTAGCTGAATATGTTGAAAATCTTATGGAGACAGATTATTGGGAGATAATTAAGACAAATCCTCTCACAATAGATAGTATTGATTTTACCAAAAATGAGCCTTTCAGTTTAGACGAACAAAAACAGCTTAAACTTGGACTTGAGGAAATCAAGGTTTTACTAGCTGAGAATTTTGGTCTCACAAAAACACAAATAGAATTAGTTCATAAAAGAATGGATTATCTATCTGAAGCTACAGAAAGACTTAAAAAAACAGATTGGAAAGGAATTACGATTTCTACTATTGTGGCAATAGCATATGACTTATCGTTTGATGAATATAAACGATCAATGCTCTTTGGTTTATTTTCAAAACTATGGGCAATTGTTCAACAATTACCTCCGACTATAATAATATAAAACTTCGCCCAACACGAACTGGGTAAAAAACACTATTTCACCCCCTAAGTCCCCCCGATATACTGCTCCATATTCTCAATGATGAATTTCTGCTCTTCAATGATGTATTTAACCACATCACCGATAGAGATCAGGCCAATGAGTTTATCATTTTCAACAACCGGTAAGTGGCGGATAAAATTATTGGTCATTAAATTCATACATTCATCAATGGTACTGTCGGGAGATACCGTGATCACGTTGCCGCTCATGATATCGCCAACCGGGGTTTCCCTGGAATTCTTTCCTTTCAGGGTCACTTTACGGGCATAATCCCTTTCCGTAAAAATACCGATCAGTTTTTCATCTTCCATTACCACCAGCGAGCTCACGTTTTTTTCCAACATGAGCTCAAGGGCATTAAAAACGGTAATATACGGACTGATCGAAAAAACGGAATTACCCTTCGACCTGAGAATGTGATGTACAGCGCCCATAATATGATTGTTTTAAAAGTGAATCTATATACTTATAATTTATATAAAATAAAAATCCCGTCAAGATGTTTTTAGCAGTTTTACGGTTATTAATTTTTATTATGACCCGTATAGCAATAGCTTTATAAAATTAACCAATTATTCCGGAAATTAAAATTCAAGTTATGGGTACCGGATAATTCATGAATGTTTTTATTTTGACATGAATTACCTGTTTACCATTGTTAAACTCCCCCCGGGAAAGGATCCATGCCTGTTCCCGCTGTTACAGGATTTTGCATGGATACCAAACTCAAAAAAATACACAAGAAATATTTTTCAGCTTAGTGAGCTATCTCAACCCTCTGTATGTTCTGTATCAGCCAGTGCTTTTTTACAGTGAGGACAAATTTCCGTTTTTTGTTTTTTTAATTTACCTGTTTCATTTAAAAAACCTGCAGTAATGATGCCTGCAGGTAATGCCAAAATGGCCAGCCCCATTAAAGAAATGATACTGGTGAATATTTTTCCCAATAAAGTTACGGGGATCATATCCCCATAACCCACTGTAGTAACCGTAATAATGGACCACCAGATGGTAGCCGGGATGCTGGTAAATACTTCAGGCTGTACCCGGTGCTCGGCAAAATAGACCAGGCAGGCTGCAATGATGATCAGGAAAAAGATAAGTACCAGGCTGAGTTTGAGGTCATTTGCCCGTGTTTTAAAGACATTTTTTATCAACTGCGCAGATTTCATATATGCCGTAAGCCGGAACAGGCGTAAAAACCTCAAAAGGCGAAGCATACGCAATACCCGTAGATCAAGTCCTGCAAAAATATTTACATAAAATGGCAGAATGGCCAGCAGGTCAATAAGCGCTTCGGCAGAAAGCATATATCTTAACCGGCCATGAAAACTGTGTGCATACCGGGGATCATGATTGCTGCTCCATACCCGTAAAATATATTCAATGGTAAAAATGATCACAGAGACCAGGTCAAAGACCCGGAAGAGATCAGCATAAGGTTCATAAATGGCAGGCACCGTTTCCAGCATCACTGCCGCTACATTCAGGATGATGAGGATTATGATAAAACCATTGAGTAACCTCACCGGTCTTTTATCGCCCAGCTCGGGATGAAGCAGGGAATGTACGTGCCTTTTGGTTTTATGATACATGAATGGTGTTGGTTTTGGTAATGGTAAAGTTAGCAACATTAAAACTACCGAATAACAGCAGAGCATTGTATTTGGTAAACCCGGAACATTGTATACATTACACTTCTTCCAATATCACAAACTCCTGCTCCAGGCTTAATGAATTTTTATATATCTCTGCGATAAACCCTTTTCCCCATTTTGCATAAAAAGGCATGAAGTTCTCAATGCGTTCCTGTAAATTATCATGAGGGAATAAAAGTGATCTCATTTTATGCAATTGCCGCTTCTGCGCTTCAAATTTTTTCTTTTCGGCACGCAGCATTTTCTTTTCCAGGGTATCAATTTTTTTCAATGCCAGCTTTTCAAGCGCTTCGGTATGCCGCTGCAGGGTTATGTCCACAGCGCCTGCCGTATTTTTCAGCTGCGCATAAAAATCATGCAGGGACTGCTTCTCCTGTTCAAGGCTTAACTGCACTTTGCTTTCCCTTTTTACAAGCAGCAGCAGCAGATCCTGTTCAGATTTAAAAAGGTCGTTGACCGTAAACCCAAGCTTTTTTGCCGCAGTTGCATGGCCTTTTTCGAGCAGCAAAAAAGAATTACGCAGAACCAGCACCGGGAAAGGCACAGCAACTTCTTCAAATACTTTTTTCAGTTCCAGCCAGTAAGCAATTTCCCCTCCCCCGCCGATGAATGCAATATTGGGCAGGATCATTTCCTGGAAAACCGGCCGCAGGATCACATTGGGGCTGAATCTTTCAGGATTGCCCTCTGCTTCTTCCAGGATCTCCTGTTGAGTGAAAGAAAATTTTGTGTTGAGCACGTCATATTGGCCATTTCTTTTCTCGATCCTTTCCCTTACATCATCCTTAAGATAAAACAGGTTCAGTTCCCTGCCGCCGGCCTGAACCTTATATTCCTTCGGGAAAGCAGCTACGGTTTCTGCAACCAGCCCGTGCGAAAACTGTTCATTACATTCTTTTTCAATTACCGGGATAAAAGCCCTTTTATAATCCGCATCATCGGGCAACAATACCAGTAACCCGTATTCGCCAAACAAATTATTGATGAGTTTAAAAGTTGCCTGTTCAATGGTGGATCCTTCAGTATAACAGGCTTTCATCAGTTCAACGATCTCCTGGCCATGAGGCTGCACACTGATCTCGCCCCCGATCTCATCCAGTATTTTTATCAATGCCTTGTCCACCTTCATCCTGCCTACGGCACCGGTTTGTTTTGTATGCCATTCGTGTTTAATGCCGTTGATGTACACATGCCCCAGTTCTTCCAGGTCGGCATCTTCGCTGCCCATATAGAACACCGGCACAAAATTATTTTCCGGCATATCGGACTTAAGTTTTTCACAAAGCTTTATGGTATGCAGAATCTTATATATAAAATACAGGTGGCCGGTAAAAATATTGGGTTGGTGGGCAGTAGTTACCGTAAACGTATTTTCAGACAAAAGCAACCGGATATTCGCTTTTACTTGTTCCGTAGCGGGGATGGCTGCATAATGCTTTTGTAAAGTATCCACCAGTAATTTCCGGTTGGTGGTATATTTTTTCCTGGCGTCAACCGCCGATTTTATTCCGGAAACTGAAACCGGGTGGGCATAAAAGGGCTGCAACTGCGGCTGTTCGTCGAGGTAATCTGCAATGATCCGGGAATAAAAACCCGTTTCCCGGTAGGCCATTGCTGTTGATGTAAAATTCATGTATGGTCTTTTGTTTCATCCAACATGGCATCTGCTCCGTTGGGTTTGGTCAGTTTATGCTACAAACTTACACTAATCCATAAAATTAAAGCAGCTTAGTTTACCGGAATTAACAGGAGTATTTTTTACATTTTAAACGGGCTTATGACCAATATCATGGCCAATCATTTGCATTTCCCGTATTTTTTTTCATCTTTTACAGTACAAATGATCGTAAACAGGTTAAACTTTTATTTATGAAAAATAGTAATTTAAAATTCAGCATATTATTTACAGCGTTATTAACCATCCTGCCGTTTTTCTTCTCCTGCAACAATAATGAATCCGCTGCTGATAAAAAAGCAGACGCCGATTCATTAAATGCCATGATCGCAAAGGGCAAATACCTGGCCCATCATGTATCAGGCTGTATCGATTGCCATAGCCAGCGGGATTATAACAAATTTTCCGGCCTGGTTGTTAACGGATCTGAAGGAATGGGTGGCGAAGTTTTTAATGAGATATACAGCATACCCGGTGTTGTATTTGCTAAAAATATCACACCCGATACCGTTAATGGAATTGGCAAATGGACCGATGAAGAGATCGTAAGGGCCATTACACGTGGTATCAATAAGAACGGTGATACCCTGTTCCCCATCATGCCATATCCCCATTATAATCTTATGAGTAAAGAAGATATTTACAGTATCATCGCTTACCTGCGCACCCTCAAACCCAACAGTAACGCCGTTCCGGAACGGAAACTGTTCATCCCAATGGCTGCTGCATACCCGCCGCTGCAAAGCAGTTCACCGGCCGACAATGTTAAACCCGATGTTTTGGATATGGTAAAATACGGTGCGTATATGGTAAACAGTGCTGCCTGTATGGATTGCCATACCCCCATGGAAAACGGGAAGTATGTCATGTCTAAAATGTTTTCCGGTGGTTTTCATTTTAACCTGGGCTCCTTTAAGGTTAACTCGGCAAATATTACACCCGACACAGCAACCGGTATCGGCAAATGGACCGAAGAAATGTTCCTGGATAAATTCAAACATTACAGGGACCCGGCATTATATGTGAGCAACCCCGGCAAAAACAATTCCATCATGCCCTGGTCGCTGTTTGCCAAAATGGATGATTTTGATATTAAGGCCATTTACAGGTACCTGCAAACCATACCACCGGTAAATAACCTGGTGGAAAAATATCCGAAATAGAACTTTTTCTTGAATTCAAAAAACCAAAAGATAAGTTACTAAAAGGATGTCAGGGTGAGCCTGTCGAACCCGGATTGTTTTAATAAAACCGCCTTCGACTCGCCTCTGCGTAGCCGCTACGGTCGCTTGCGCCAAAGCTTCAGCGACGGAGCACAGAGCAAGGCAGGATCAGGCTGACAGAAAAGTTGGCATTTTTAAAATGTCTTTTGTATCAAACAACTTCTCCCTCAATATCGTAATCGTACGCTTTGGTGATCTTTACCTGTACAAATTCACCGACCGTTAATTTCTTTTTGCCCTGGATGATCACTTCATTGTCTACTTCCACACTGTCAAATTCGGTGCGGCCCAGGTAACGGCCTGCTTCTTTTTTATCGATCAGCACTTTAAATGTTTTGCCCACTTTTTCCTGGTTCTTTTCCAGGCTGATCTCCTGCTGAACTTCCATGATCTCCTGTGCCCTTTCTTCTTTTTCTTCAGCCGGGATATTATCAGCCAGTTCATGTGCGCTGGTACCTTCTTCGTGGCTATAGGTAAAAATGCCCACCCTGTCGAAGCGCATTTTTTGTAAAAAGGTTTTCAGTTCCTCCACATCATCCCTGGTCTCGCCCGGGAAACCGGCTATCAAGGTGGTACGCAAACAAATATCAGGCAGCCGGTATCGGATCTCAGCAACCAGGTCTTCCATCTCTTCACGGGTGATCTGGCGCTTCATCAGCCGGAGCATATTGTTGGCTGCATGCTGCAGCGGCATATCCAGGTAATTGCAGATATTTTCCCTTTCTTTTATCGCATCAATGATTTCCAGTGGAAATTTTGAAGGGTATGCATAATGCAAACGGATCCACTCCAGGCCTTTTACATCGGCCAGCGCATGCAGCAATTTGG
>CAZBIK010000107.1:0-10833 GCA_964491955.1 uncultured Ferruginibacter sp. | reverse complement strand
AGCACAAAAACAATTTGACCTGGTTCCCGACGGCGTGCCGGGAAAACGCACAAGGGCACAGCTGAATATTCCCTTATCCGTGCGGTTACAGCAGCTATACCTGGCCGTTAATTATTACCGCTGGCTGTATTGCCTGGTACAGCGGCAGGCGGTGATCGTTGTCAATCTTCCGGCAGCGAATTTAACCGTGTATCAAAGCAGGGAGGTCATTCTTCGTATGCGCATGATCGTTGGTAAAAGATCAACGCCTACCCCCACCCTGTCATCCCGGGTCAGTGAAGTGATCCTGTATCCATACTGGCATGTGCCCCGGAGCATAGCCACCAAAGACCTGCTGCCGGCCATAAAACGGAACCCGGGGTATATTGATGCGGGTAATTACCAGGTGCTGAACAAATCCGGGAATATTGTAGATCCGTATTCGGTAAACTGGCATGCACTGAGCCAGTCCAATTTCCCCTACCTCATCCGCCAGAGTACGGGCTGTGACAATGCACTGGGATTATTGAAACTGAATTTTTACAACCCGTTCGGGGTTTACCTGCACGATACCAACAATAAGAATTTATTCAAACAGCAAAAACGCTTTTTCAGCCATGGATGCATGCGCATGGAAAAACCAATGGAAATGGGTCACCTTATTTTGGGGACAAACCGGGTTGCCATTGATACCCTTGACCAGAAGGGATGTTTGCGCAACCAGTCACCGGTTACTGTTAAGGTCACTGAAAACATGCCGGTTATTGTCTGGTACAACCCAGTTGGCATTGATTCAGCCCGGCGGGTAATTTTTTATGAGGATGTATATGGCAGATTCAACTGGAAATAAATGACCATTATTATGCCAAACAGCAGGCAGGCTGACTACAATCCTTATCCATGCTGATGTTCATCATTACCCGATTTTACATTCATACATACCTTGTAATGCATAATTAAAGCATATAATCATGAAAAATATTAAATGGATCATTGTTTCCCTGCTGTTATTTGCAGGATGTACATCATCAAAGATCACCACATCGTGGAAAGCACAGGATGCACAGCCCAAAAAATACAACAAGGTCATGGTACTGGGCCTTATCCGTGAAAATGACCGCAGCTTACAGGAAAATATGGAAAATCACCTGGTTGGCGATCTGCAGGCTTTGGGTTATACGGCTGTATCCTCTTTGAAAGAATATGGCCCCAAAGCATTCGATAATATGGATGAAACAGCAGCCGTTGCCAAATTAAAGAACAGCGGCGTGGATGCCGTGATCACCATTGTACTGCTGGATAAGCAAAAAGAAAGCAAGTATGTTCCTGGCGATGTATATTATTCTCCATACAGTTATTATTCAAACCGTTTCTGGGGATACCGTACCACTTTATACCAGCGCATTTATGAACCTGGATACTATGTAACCGATACCAAATATTTCTGGGAAAGCAACCTGTATGAAATGGGTAACCAGAAACTCGTTTACTCGGTACAGACAGAATCATTTGATCCGGCCAATTCAGAAAGCCTGGGCCATGAGTATGGCCAACTGATCGTAAAGGATATGGTAAAGCAAAATATCCTGAAACAATGAACAGGCTTAAAACAGCCTGGGTGAATTAAGAGCCGGTAATTTTAATTACGCAGGTATTCCAGTTTTTTCTGATCGGTAATAATGATACTGCCATCTGCCTTAATTTCAATAAGTTTCTCATTGCGGAAGTCGCTGAGTGTGCGGATGAGCGATTCTTTTGCCGTTCCTGCAATATTGGCCAGGTTCTCGCGGTTAATGCTGATGGAAAAATCCGGTTCATTTTTCTGCCGGTATTTTTGCTGCAATATGATCAGTGCATCGGCCACTTTTTTACGAAGCGAATTATATGCCAGGCCCAGTAAATGATCTTCCTTTTCAGAAATATTTTTAGCCAGCAGGCGGATGAACTGACTGGTCACTTCTTTGTTTTCATTCATCAGGCAGTCAAAATCTTCCTTGGGTATCACAGCCAGTTCAGAATCTTCCATGGCCTGTGCAGTATCCCGGTATGTGGTTCCTTCCAGCAGGGCAACATAACCCAGGAATTCACCGGGACTGTACAGTTCGGTTACCAGTTCTTTACCGTCTTCATTGGTTTTAAAAGCCTTTACTTTTCCTTTTATAATATAAAAAAGCCGGTTGGGGTGATTGCCTTCCGAATACACCAGTTGCTTTTTTTTATAGGTATTGATATTGCGGCCTTCGGTAAGTGCGTGCAAAGCATCATGGCTGCCCGTTGCCTGCAACAGGTGGCCGAGCCCGGGAAGGCCGGGTGATAAATCCTGTTTAAGCATGTCAATTTTTTTAAGGCGGCCGTCAACAGCATCGAGCAATTCGGTGCCGGAAAATGGTTTGGTGATATAATCATCTGCACCCATTTCCATACCCTTTCGCAGATCGGCACGTTCTGTTTTGGCAGTTAAAAATATGAAAGGCGTATTCTTAATGCGCTCATTCTTATGTACAGCATGCAATACCCCGTACCCGTCAAGCACCGGCATCATAATATCGCAAATGATCAGGTCTGGTGTATGTTCCAGTGCTTTTTCCACGCCAACCTTTCCGTTCTCGGCCATGATCACCTGGTAGTTAGAAAGTTCCAGTATCTCGGCGGTGTTGTTGCGGATGTCATCATTGTCTTCTATCAGCAGGATCTTTTTCATATCATTGTTGTTTGGAATTAAAAGTGATGATGAATTCTGTGCCTTTTTCCAGTTCACTTTTACAGGTAACCCGGCCATTCATCAGTTCGGCATATTTGGATACGATGTGCAAACCCAGCCCGGTACCCTGTATGTTACCGGCATTGGCACCCCGGAAAAAACGTTCCATTAAATGACGCTGATCGTCTTTGGATATCCCAATGCCATGATCTTTTACAGAGAGGGTAATGCGGTTCTTCCGGCAACCTGTTTTGACATTGATAATACTTTTTTCCCGCGAAAATTTGCTTGCGTTTGAAACCAGGTTCATGATGATGTGCTTTAACAGGGAAATATCCAGCATCACTTCCGTATCGCCTTCATGATGGCAATGGATCTCCTGGTCCTTTTTCAGTGTATTCTTAATTTCATCTGTTACCTGCAATATCATTTCCCGGATATTGAAATGGCTGAGGCGCACCTGTATTTTACCCTCTTCCAGTTTGCCTACACTCAGAAAATCATTGAGTATGTCGGTAAGCATATTGACTGATGAAAGGATCCGCTGCAGGTGCTTCTCCCGCTTTGGCTGTTCATCACTGCCGGTATATTTTTCGATCAGGTAAGCCGAGGAAAGAACCGTGCTCAGCGGTGTACGGAATTCATGCGAAGCCATAGAAACGAACCTTGACTTTAACTCACTGAGTTCTTTTTCTTTTTTCAGGCCTGCACGCAATTCATCTTCTGCACTTATACGCCGGGATATATCCACTGCCACACCCATATACCCGGTGATTGCTCCATGCCTGTCGCGGATACCGGTGATCGTTAAGGAGACCGGGAAAGATGTGCCGTCTTTACGGATATAGGTATACTGTTCTTCCTCATGAATATTCCGCTTTGCTTTTTCCACCATTACATCAAACTCATTCGTAAACGTCATACCCAGTTTTTTACCCAGGCTGATCCGTTTCCGTTTTAATTCATTTTTATCATGGAATAAAACAGGTGTATATTTATTAATAACCTCCGTAGCACTATACCCTAAAGCCTGGCATGCCTCCGGGTTGAAAAATTTCAGGATCCCGTTTGCATCGGTTGCGCTGATCATCACTCCGGCATTGTCGAATATTGCTTTCTGGAAATAAATGGCTTTCCGCAGCCTTTCTTTTGACATTTCCAGTTGCCGTAAGGTTGTCTGTAATTCCTTAGTACGTTTTTCAACAGTAATTTCCAGTTCATTTTTCAACTGTATGATCTCTGCTTCATCATGTATGCGTTCAGTGATATCTTTTATAAAAGCGATCATATACTTAACATCCCGGCAGTGGTAACTTCCCAGGCATATTTCTGCAGGAAATTCGGTACCGTCTTTTTTCAGCGCAAACATATTCTTTCCGGCACCGATGGAACGGCATTGCATTTCTGCTGTATAATGTTTGCGGAGTTCAATGTGGCTGTTGTGAAACCGGGAAGGGATCAGGGTTTCAATTTTCAGGCCCGGCAGTTCGTTTTTGTTATACCCGAATTCCATTAATGCAAAAGGATTCGCAGCAATAATAGTTCCGTTACTGTCTGTTACCAGTATGCCTGTGCTGGCACATTCAAAAATGGCTTCAAAATCCAAAACGGCATCCGCTTTATTTCGGGCAATCATTGCCTTGGAGGTTTTTAAAAAATAATACAATTGTATCGACCTCTAAGTTGCTGAAACCTTACTGATAAAGTACTGATCATGGTCAGGAAATGATATGATCGTATACATATAATATTGAAAGGATCACCCGGGATCCGGGTAAACTGCACCACGCTACCGGTTTAAACCGGGTTCCGGTATGGCTGAAAAATTCAATGAAAGGGTTGCAGGAGCTGCGTTAACTTTATAACAATATCATCACCCTCATATATTTCATGAAGGGCCGGCTTATAAAATCAAATCCCGCAGTATCTATTTTTTAGATTTGGAGGAACCGGAATGTTCTATTTCAAAACTGAGCTTGGCGGTAATACGGTACTCTACGATCTTATTTTTGTTAACCACTGCACTGTGTTCCTTAATATAGACAGAACGGATATTCTTGAGTGTTTTCGATGCTTCAGTCACAGCCTGCTGTGCTGCATCTTCCCAGCTTTTTGTGGAACTGGCCATCAGTTCAAGTACTTTTAAAACTGCCATAATCTGTAATTTTTAATATGAAAAAATCCGGTATCCGGGTTATAAATCCCGGCTACCGGAATTTGTGCTTGCAGGATCATTTGGTAAATACTTTTTTTAACCGGGCCCCGGCTCTTTTTGCCAGTTTTTTTGCCAGGAAGCCAACACCCAAAGCAATCGCCCCTTTGATGATCCCTTCTTTATTGACTGCCATATTGGTAACCCCCTTAAAGATGCTGCCCATGGTGTCTTTGGCGATATTGGCAGGGCTTAATCCTTCTTTCACGGCAGCCCAGTTGCCCTTCATCCTGTTTTCCTGTTCCTGTTGCTGCAGGAGCAGGCGCTTTTTTTCGGCCTTTAACTGTTTTATGCTTTTAATCTTCTTCATCATCATTCCCGAATAATTGTTTGATCATCGCATTCATAACGGGCAGGCGTATGAGCCGCCCCCTGGCAAACCATACGATGATGGCTATCAGCAGGTATAAACCGGCAACGATCAGGAAACCGGCCCAGTTTTGACCGGTCCATTCACCCAACACAAGGGCCAGTGCAATACCGGCAAAAATGATAAAAAACAAGAAAACAACAGCCACCACCATTCCCGCAGCCAGGTTGGCTATCATTGCGGAACTTTTTTCTGCCAGCGTTAATTTTGCAGATTCAACCCTGGTATTCACATACTCTTTGACCGAATCGGCGAGTTCTTCTATATGGGCATATGCCTTTTCCATTACGATATTTTAATTATCATGCAATACCTTTTCCGGGGCCGGTTCACCTATGCAAATTCTTCAACTTTTTCCTTCACGGTCTTTTCAATATCCTCTTTGAACTGGCTGAATTTTTCTTTGCCTTTGCTGAATTTATCCTTTACGTCATCGGCAAATTTCTTCCCCTGTTCATTGATCTTCCGCCTGGTTTCGGAACCTTTATCGGGAGCAAATAAAATGCCCAATATAGCACCGGCTGCAATCCCTGCAGCAACAGCAGCTAATATTTTACCACTGGTGTTCATAACAAAAGTTTTAGTTGTGAATAATAATACAAGATAAAAATAACCCAATTTTTTAAGAATGACTGCACTCATTGTATATAATGACAGTTGTCAGGCACCACAACCGATGTTATCAATCACCGGTAACGCTGACCACAGTTATTTCCACGGCAGCATACAACCTTTACTTTTACCCTGGTTTTTCATAGGATATAGGAATAAGCAGGGCTGGATTTTTATCCCGGCCCTTTTTTTACTGTATGCTGAATGCCCGTTTAATATTCATAAACTGAATAAAAAACTGTTTATCATATTATTATAATTAACGCAAAGGGTATGCCATAATATTACTGACCGGTTTGGTCTTTAGCTTTTTGTTTTTCCTGCTTCCGGAAATAACCCCTGAACAGGATATTGTGTTTCAACGCTTCCATATTCTGGTTAAAATTATCAGTGCCTTTCTGAATATTTTCAAGGCTGGCATTTAGTTTTATCACCATAGTTGAATCCTTTAGCAGGGCATTTACCGGACCCTTACCGGTATTTACATCCTGTTGAATACCGGCTACCATTTTATTGATCTCAACCGCCAGGGCATCGGCTTCTTCGCCAACAGACCTGATCTTCAGCACAGCTTCATTCAGGTTCCTGGCAAATGTGGTATCGGTTAGCAATGCTCCAACTGAACCCTTCCCATTCTTTACATCTGTTACAATGGCATCCAGGTTATTCACCATGTTACCGGCTTTGCCCGTTGCCGAACGGATGTTGGCAACAGCTGCCCGCAGTTCCCGCGGTATGGCATCATCATTCAGCAATCCCCATAAAGCACTGCTGGTGTTAATACGTTGCACTGTTGTTTTCAGGTCAGCAGCTATAACCGCCACATCGTTATTGGTTTTATACAATGTCTGCAGCATGTCATCCGTTGCGATTGCCTTCTTCACCGGTAAAATATCCCCTTCCGCAGCCAGGTCCCCGGGTAAATGTGAAGGCACAATATTGACCACTTTATTACCAACAAGCCCGTCGGTTCCGATGGAAACCAGTGCATTTTTACGGATGATGGACTGCATTTTTGTTTCTATGATCATGGTTACTTCAATGACCGTATCACTCAGGATCTTCACTTTTTTAACCGTACCGGCATGGATACCCGAAAACCGCACATTGTTGCCGGCCACCAGTCCCTGTATATTTTCAAAACGGGCTTTCAGCACATAGGTGCTGCCGAATAAGTTGCTGTTCCTGCCGATCATGTACAGCAGCAGAACAAGGAACAATAAACCGCCCAGTACAAATGAGCCTAACTTTACATTATTGATGAGTCTTTTTGCCATATCGGTATCTATTCAAAAAATTGTTTCACTTCAGGGTCGGGGTTCTGCATTAATGCATTAAAAGTGCCGCTGGCAAAACACCTGCCATCCACCAGGATCACAACCCGGTCGCTGGCCAGCCTCACACAATTCATATCATGTGATATGATCAGGGATGTGGTATTGTATTTTTCCTGGATCTCCACGATCAGTTCAATAATGCCTTTGGCCGTCATCGGGTCAAGCCCTGTTGTAGGTTCATCATACAAAATGATCTCCGGTTTCAGGATCAATGTCCGGGCAAGTGCGATCCTTTTGCGCATGCCACCCGAAAGTTCTGCCGGCATCATGTCTACGGTATGTTCCAGTCCAACATCTTCCAGCGCTTCCATCACCATTGTATTTACTTCGTCCTGCGAAACCTCTATCCAGTGCCGGCGCAATGGAAATTCCAGGTTCTCCCTTACCGTCATGGAGTCGTACAGGGCATTGCTCTGGAATAAAAAACCGACTTTGGCCCTTATTTCATCCAACTCCTGTTCATCCAGTTCCGGGATATTTTTTCCGAACATTTCAATGCTCCCGCTATCGGGCTCCAGTAAGCCAATGATACATTTTATCAAAACAGATTTACCCGAACCTGATTTACCAAGTACAACCACACTCTCCCCTTTTTTTATTTCCAGGTTAAAATCAGCCAGTACATGGTTATTGCCAAAGGATTTGTACAGGTTCCGGATCACCAGGATGCTTTCATCCTGTAAACTTGTTTCTTTTTCTGCAATATGTTCTTTTACAGCGATCATGTTTTTAATTTAAACCCAGCACATCAGCCACCTGTACGGCCAGCAGGTCAATCACAAAGATCACAACGGACGAAACCACTACAGCAGAATTGGCTGAACGGCCCACTCCTTCGGTACCCTTACTGCTGTTGTATCCTTTAAAACACCCGATGATACCTACAGCGAAACCAAAAAAATAACTTTTTACAAAAGCCGGCAATACATCGGAGAATGAAAGATTATCAATGACCTGTGTCCAGAATAAAGAAAAACTGGTGGTACTCCGGATATTTACACCAAGCCAGGAGCCGTACAATGAAATGGCGTCGCCCAGCAATACCAGTACCGGCAACATCAGTGTAGCGGCCAGCACCCTTGTTACAACCAGGTATTTGAATGGGTTGGTCCCGCTCACTTCCATGGCATCTATCTGTTCGGTAACCTTCATGGAACCCAGTTCGGCGCCGATACTGCTGCCGATCTTACCGGCAAATATCAATGCGGTTATTACCGGGCCGATCTCCCTGATGATGGCAATACCAACAATGGCAGGCAATTGGGATTCCACGCCATAATCAACCATGGAAGGCCTCAGTTGCATGGTTAAAACCAGTCCCATGATAAACGCCGTTAACCCAACGAGCGGAAGCGAATTATACCCGATCACATAACACTGGCGCATCAGTTCGGCAAATTCATATCGCGGCCTGAACCATTGCTTAAAAAAACGGCCTGTAAAACGTGACAGTTCACCGGCTTCGGTTAAAAATAATTTCCATTTCAACGACTACAGCTTTATTGAATACATTAAAGTTATTCAATATCATCTGTTTGTTCTATACAGATGGTCAGTATATTTAATGATTATCATCATATTTAAATATACTGCAGGCTCACTGAAGAAGGGGCTCACCGGACATCCCGGTCCGCAGTTTATGTACCAGCATTTGCTTCAACTGCCGCTTATTCCTTAACCAGTTTTTTTTTACCAATGCCAGTACTTTATGGTTGTACCTGTTTAAACCATTAATCCATTTTTTATCCAGATAAGAAATAGACATACAGGTATCCTGGAAACTTCCCAGTTCATCCAGCAACTGAAAATAATAAGCCTCATCTTTATTTTTCCATATGCCTGTTGATAAAATGACTATTTCCGCTTCATCATATACTTTCAGGTTATAGAAAAGATCTTTCAGGTGCTTACGGATGGCATGTATCTGATCATCCCGCAACCGGCGCTGTGCCTTGATCCTGCTTATTATTGCCCATTTTTGGGTTACAAAATCACTGAAAAGCTGAAATGAAAATTCATCAGGCATCCCGCCATCTGTTTTCTTTTTGCATTTGTCAACCGGGTTTTCCAGGCACAATTCAGCAAAACCCGGTTTATACGAATCAATGGTTTGCTGCAACCGGTCCAGGTAATCCTGTGGCTGTTTATATTCCGCTGAAATTGCTACCCTTATCCGTTCCTGTTGTAATTGAAGGTCACGGATGGATCCTGCAATAACGTAAGCCTGCTGCAATTTTTTTGAAATTTTTATTTTCCCGCCTTGTTTATTGCCGTCGCTGATCATCCGTAAAAAAGCCCGTAATTTTTTATAGGAAACCCTGAACTCATGTATGGCTTCAGGATCAAAATTCTCAGCTACTTTTTTGATATGCTTTTTCAACAGCCTGTAATGATCACCGGTTATATGCTTCAGCTGCTTTTTGTTCATAAAAAAAGTATTGTGAAATATCCATTTCAGTTGCCCTCCCGTATCAATGCATACAACCTGTCTGCATCTTCTTTTTTACACAACTCCGTTCCGGTGTTCATGGTTGCTGCCGTACCGCAGGCTACTCCGTATTGTACAGCCTCATGCAGGCTTTTGCCCTGCGACAGGTAAAATACAATTCCGCCAACCATACTGTCACCCGCGCCAACCGTGCTTTTTTTTACGGCAGGCGGGGGTTTGATCATGGCATGCATGTTCTTTGTTACCAGCATGGCTCCTGCAGCCCCCATCGAAACCACCATCACTTCACATTTTCCGGCAGCAATGATTTCCCGGACAACCGGTCTGATCTCATCCGCCGGCAATTCTTTTTTACCGGCCAGCGTGCTTAATTCGCCGAGGTTTGGTTTAAGCAAGTACACGCCTTCGTTAGCTGCATGCTGAAGGGCTTCCCCGGAAGTATCCACAATAAATTTTGCCTGGTTGTTTTTCGCGATCCTTGCCAGTTGTGCATAGATGTTCAACGGTACACCCGGCGGGAGGCTGCCGCTGGCAATGATAAATTCAGCTTTTTTTTGAGCTTCCACAGCCTGCAGGCATTGTATCCATTCGGCTTCGGTTAACCGGGTACCGGGCATCCCGAAACGGTATTGGTTGTTGGTGCTTTCATCCAGCACAATGATATTTTCACGGGTCTCATTCCCCGTTTCAATAATTACTGATGGTACGTTTTCCATTTCCATCAAATGATTGAAAAATTTGCCGGTATACCCGCCGGAAGGGAAAATGGCAAGGGCCGATCCTCCCAGTTTACTGATGGCCCTGGCCACATTGATGCCGCCGCCGCCCGGTTCCAGTTTAGGAGCAGCACACTGTAATTTTTTTTCGGGTACCAGTGCAGGTATAGCAGTGCTTTTGTCTATACAGGGACTGAACGTAAGGGTGATGATGGAAGCCATAAGTTAAGGTAAGCCATATCCGGGTTTATTCATAGAAATAAACACCCGGTAATTTATTTAACCTGTTCCCGGATAAGGCAGTTTTGCGATTTGAATGCCTGCAATCCCTTACAGGATTGCTTCAATTACTGGTGCAGTGCCATTACCGGCACATGGCTATGCAATACCAGGTTTTTTGTATGGCTTTTGTGAAACAGCTGTTCAAATAAATTGTGCCTTTTGGGCAGCACGATCA
>CAZBIK010000106.1:0-10909 GCA_964491955.1 uncultured Ferruginibacter sp. | reverse complement strand
CTAACCGGGTCATACTAGATGGTGCGGTCGTCCCGGGTACTGACTCACAATTTACGGGTTGCTTGGGAAATAAAACTACCACGCCCCCCGATATTTATTTTAAAGGAATGACCAAAGGCTTTATTACGCGGTTGTTCATCAATATAAAAACACCCGGATGTGAGTGTTCCGATCCATAAGGAACCACGGTAGGAGAACAATTCCTTGATCTCGGAAAAAGGATAACCCGGCAAAAACGGTTCTGCTTTGTAATTCCTGCCATCTGGCAATAAATAAAAAAGATCTTCCAATAGTCCTGCAATGAGATTGCCGTTATGCTCTGCAAGGCTGCTGACCCGGTGTTTGTTGTTTTCATCATCAAAAAAAGAATGCAGTGTACGGGTTGCCGTGTTCAGCAATATCAACCCGTGGTTGTAGGTGATGAACCAGTATTCATTTGCTTTAAAGGAAATGATCTTTTTAACCGGTGTGTTTTCCAGCCGGGAAGCAAATGGGAAAAAAGCAGACAGGGCCGTCAATGAATCCTGCTGCGGGTTATACAGGCAGGTACCAAGCAGGGTGCCTACCCATAACAGGTTCTTTTGCTGATCAAAAAAAAGGGCCGAAATATAATTGGACGGAAGTTCTTTCCCGATATCGTTCTGCGGTAAAAAAATCCTGAACTGTTTGCCGTCATAACGGTTCAGCCCGTCCTGTGTACCAAACCACATGAACCCTTCATTGTCCTGTGCTATGGAATAGCAACTGTTTTGCGATAAGCCCTGCTCCGATGAATAGTTTTCAAATAAAAGCGGCTGGCCATAAAGAGTACCCGAAAAACCGGCAGACATTACCAGGTAAAACAACAAAACTTTATTTAAAAGGGATGAGAGCATATAAAATATAGCTGCGTAGCTCTAAAGTTAATGGTATAAAGCAGAAAAAAAAACTTGCCTGCAGGCTTACCGGATTTAAAGAACCCGCTGGCCATGCAATATAAGGCTATACGCAACAGCCAACTGTACCGAAAACACAATCAAAGCCGCCGTTAATGAAAAGCACCCTGAATGCTTTTAACCTTTTATTTATTTTGGTTACACATTCATGGAAGCAATGCATTACCGGCTTTTATGAATTCAATCAGGAGAAGATTGAATAGTGTTTTTGAAAAGGTAAGCATTGATCATAAACACCTAAGCATGAAAATAGAGATGCAGCCCGGCGAAACAAAAATCGATACCTGGGCCATTTTGTATATTCCCCCGGATGGGGGTAAGTACAATGGAAAGCTAACCATCACCAATAAACGGCTTTTGTATGATGCCCGCTTTGATGTTTCGGCCAGGGGTTTAATGTCTGAAGCCCTGTTTTCAAAATGGGGAAGGGAGGGTTACCTGGAGATCAGTAAATCTGATATCAGGGATGTGCAGGTGGAGAAAAGTTTACTGTCCAAAAAAGCCATCGTCACTTTGGCAGATGACTCAAAGCACACATTTAATTATGGCGTTCTCAATGTGGATAAGGTTGCAGAAGCCATTAAGAGTAATTGATATGGAAGAAAAAATGCGTTCATGCACTTCCTGTTATTAACCGAATTAAAAATTGAGCTATGTATAAAATTCTTCCACTTTTATTGTCAGCCCTGTTTGTAGCAAACATGGTTGCTGCCCAGTCACTGGCCATTAATGCGGATGGCAGCGCGGCTAATGCAAGCGCCTTACTGGATATCAAGAGTACGACCAAGGGCCTGCTCATACCGCGAATGACCAAAGCCGAGCGTACCGGCATCCCGGCACCGGCTACCGGCCTGCTCGTTTTTCAAAATGCACCCGACAGTGCCGGGTTTTACTATTATGACGGCGGTACATGGAACTGGATGGCCGCCATCAACGGCAATGCAGATACGCTGTCATGGAAAAGGAGTGGCAATGCGTTGACCAACCCGGCCACCCATTTTATCGGCACCACCGATAACCGGGTTTTGAATTTTAAAGTGAATAATACAAGATCGGGCATCATTGATAATGTCAGTTACAATGCTGCATTCGGGTACTCCAGCCAGATGAACAATTTGTCGGGGACACACAATACTTCCATGGGGTATGGGGCCCTGATCAGTAATTCCACAGGCAATTACAATACCTCCGTGGGAGCATTCAGCTCATATAATAATGTTGCGGGCATCAGGAACACGGCCATCGGTACCTCTGCACTTTACTTCAATAATGCCAATGACAATACGGCTGTGGGATACGAGGCACTCAATCAAACCTCATCCGTTGCAGCCAGGCAAAATACGGCAGTAGGTTCAAATGCAATGCGGCAGAACAGCACCGGTACAGCCAATACAGCCGTTGGCGATTCGGCGGGTTATCTTTTAACTGCTGCCAATTATAATGTATTCTTCGGCAAAAATGCCGGAAGGGATAACCTCGGTTCATGGACAACCCTGATCGGAATTGATGCTGGTCCAAAGAACACTGCAAACGGTAGCGTTTTCATTGGTTCGGCGGCAGGGATGAAAAACACATCCGGTTTTGGAAATACATTTGTAGGTGATAATGCGGGGAGAGAAGTTACCACAAGTTCAAACAATACCTTTTTTGGAAGCTATGCAGGCCAGGCAACTACCGGTGCGGAGAATACGGCCATAGGTTCAAGGGCATTGTATACAAATACAGGCGGCACAAGAAATACGGCCATCGGTTATAATTCCCTGAGGAGTAATGTTTCTGCAAGTTATAATACAGCTTTGGGACCATATTCCTTACAGGCAAATATTTCAGGTTATGAAAATGTGGCAATCGGTGATTATACCATGTACAACAATACAGGTGGATATCGAAATACGGGTGTTGGAAGTACAGCCTTGTATTACAACAACATCGGGAGTTTTAATACTGGTTTAGGTTTTTGGGCATTATATAACAACACTTCGGGTAACTCAAATACAGCGATTGGCCATGTTGCTGCATATCACAATACGGTAGATTACTGGCAGGTTGCTATAGGCGACTCTGCATTGTTTAGTAATACCGGTGGGGCTCACAATGCCAATGTTGCAATTGGTGCACATGCCGCCACTTATAATCCGGGATCTTCCGGTTGTATCTATATAGGTTTCAGGTCTGGTTACACATCTAATGGTGGGGTAAATAATTTATTTATGGGATCATATTCAGGTCAAAATAATACAGGGTCGTACAATATAGGAATTGGTCACCAGTCATTAAGATATTCTACAGGCATTTACAATGTTGCATTGGGTTCCGGTGCCATGCAAACAAGTGTTTCAAGTACAAATAATACGGCATTAGGAATCGGGGCGATGGGGCAGGATACAAGCGGTACTGAAAATACTGTTACAGGTGCCTGGGCCTTTTATAACAGCAGAATGACTTCACTAAATACAGTTTCAGGGTACCAGGCATTGTATAGTCACAGGTCGGGTAACCGGAATACAGCAAACGGGCACAATGCATTGTTCAGTGATACAACCGGTACACAAAATGTAGCCGTAGGTTATTATGCCATGCGTAATTACCAGGGCAGTAATAATACTTCATTGGGTACCAATAGTCTTGATTTTATGGGTACCGGAAATAATAATATTGCAATTGGATATGATGCAGATGTTATGCAAAGCAACCTCAGCAATGCTATCGCTATTGGCGCTTTTTCAAGGGTTGACACTAGTAATGCATTGGTATTGGGTTCAGCCGTTACCAATATAGGAGTCGGGATCACAAAACCTTACCAGGCCAAATTAACAGTGTCGGCCAATAATGCGTTAAACGGAAGTACCATCGCTATGTTTGGCCCTGGCCAGCGCGGTATTTCCATTCAACAGAACAATCCAACCATTGCCTGGAATCAATTCAGGGATATCAGTGCCGGAAATGCTACCAGGTACATGGGGAGCGGGTTTGCCTGGGTAAACCATATGGATCCAAATACTGGAATTATGTATTGGAACTCCATGCCCTCCGGTACGGGAGGTACAGCCGGTGGTGCCGAAACAAACAGGATGACTTTAACCACTACCGGTTCATTGGGGCTGAATGTAACGCCAAACGGTAGCGGGCAGTTGCAATTTCAAAATGTACTCGACAACCGGAAAATTGTAATGTGGGAAACAGCTAATAACTCTACTGATTTTTTTGGTTTTGGAATTAACAGCGGAACATTAAGATACCAGGTTTCTTTTGGGGGAGTTAATGTACATATGTTTTATTCAGGTAATAATCTTTTGTTGACTCTGTTTGATAACAGCAATGCAACCTTATCGAGCTTTCTTACACAATTAAGCGACGCCCGGTTAAAACAAGATATCGTTCCCATAAACAGCACCATCAATGACATTAAAAAGATCAATGCCTACAGTTATTACTGGAAAGATGAGAACAAAGACCGGGATCAGCAAATAGGTTTACTGGCGCAGGAAGTAGATGCTGTTTATCCGCAACTGGTTAAAAAGGATGCAGCCGGTTTATTAAGTGTGAATTATAACGGGTTTGTACCCTTATTGATCAAAGGTATGCAGGAACAACAGCAGCAGATCGAGGAACTTAAAACCCGGGTTGAGGAATTAATTTCAATAATTAAAAAATAACCTGGAAGTTTTCCACAAAATGAACGGTCATCAAAAATTCATATGTTTTTTTATCCGGGTTTACAATTATTAAACAGGATATTATATATATACGTAAAAACCGCAAGTGAAAATACTTTAAAAAAACGGGCAGTTTCACTGCTAAAAATTGGCAATTTTAACTTTACTTTTATACAGGCTTTGTTGTAAATCCAAAATCCACCCGTTATGAAAAAACTGATCATTTTATTCGTTATCCTGAGCTTAATTGCATCATGCTCTCCTTCAATCAGTATGAACCAGGCTGCAAGCAGAAGTTATAAAAGTGCCAGGTCTGTCAGGTAAGATAGCTGATAGCATATAATAAACTTCCTGGTTTTTATATAACGCAATAAATTATTAAGCTGCCTTTTTGCTGCATGGACTCTTTAGTCCCAGGATGACCATTACCCGTATGTGCATTTTATAAAATTCACGCATTACAGTTTTAGGTAACACAATTTATAAAGATCCCGGCTACCTGGTAGCCGGGATGGTATCATTAAGTAATGTTGATCAGCATCGGTCATCATGCCGGTATGGTTAATGTTTTTTACCGTTATTTTTATGCTTTTTATATTTCCCGGGTTTATTTTTATAGTTTTTGTACTTAACCACATGTACCCTGTTATCAACCCAAACATTCGGGCCCTGGTGATAGATCACATACCTGGGAGCTCCAACTGTTATACTGATGCCGGGTGGCAATACCCGTACCCCGGTCCAGGAAGAGCCCTGGTTGTAATAATATAACCCCGGCCCGGCATCATAATATACATTACTACCCGGGTAGTAATAATATTTGTGTTTTTGAGCTGTTGCTGTATTGGCCGCAAATGCCATTAAAAAAATGACTGATATGAACAGGACAACTGACTTTTTCATACAAATTCGTTTAGTTAAACAACCTAGAGAGAATATCATGCCAAAGACCCGGAATGTGATTTTTATGTAATTCTTTTAAAAAAGTTTAAACTTTTTTTTATGAAATATCCATGTATTTCTTCATGAACTGTCTTTTCCGTTCAATTCAATACCTTTATTCTTTTTTACCCGGGATTTCATGATCAATATGCGGTTTTTTATTTTTATTTTTTTTATTGCTTTTTTTTGCCTGCAAAAAACAATAGAGGCCCAGGAGGCCCCTGGTAAAACCGACACTTTTTTTTTAGCGAAAAAAAAAGGCCTGCTGGGCAGGTTTGGTAAAAGTATTGCAACCACACCACCTGATGAAGCACCGGTAAAACTGGTAAATCCTTATTTAAAATTCAAAGGACTGGTCATCCGTTCCATTGAAACCATCCGGCTTGGATTTGAATATGATATGGACGATACCACCCGCATTAAAGATAATTTTGGTACTACAGTTGGGAAAGTACTTCATAAGAACTCAACGGACAAGGTCATTAAACGCAATCTTTTTTTTAATGAAGGCGATCAGTTGTTTCCATACCTGCTGGCCGATAATGAAAGGTATCTCAGGGAACTGATCTTTATTAAAGATGCCAGGATCCTGGTTGATTTTGCCGAAGGTTCTGCCGATTCTGTAGATGTGATCGTATTGACCAAAGATGTTTTTTCAATAGGGGGAAATTTTTCATTCAGCGGTACCAACAGGGCCAGGCTAAGGTTGCGGGAAGAAAATTTCCTGGGCAGCGGCACAAAACTGCAGGTGGGCGGTTATTATGAAAAGGAGCGTTCACCCGTAAACGGTATAAGCGCAGAATTGGTCAGGCGGAATATAGGCGGATCATTTATTGATTTGGTTTCGGGCTATACTGATTATAACGAAGCCTTCACCAGTGGCCGGAAACAGGAAACCATTGTTTATACCAGGATCGAAAAACCACTCGTAACTCCTTATATCCCCAGCACGGGTGCATTGGAATGGTCTTACCTCAGGACCAGGAATGTGTATGATAATGATTCGGTATACGGCAGCGATGTAAAATATGCCTATTACAAACTGGATGCCTGGTTCGGTTACAGCCTCGACAGCAAAAGATCCCTGTATGCCAATAAAGAGATCAAGGTACACCGGTTTGTTGCCATCAGGGGTTTTAAACAAAAGTTCCTTGAGGTACCCACCTTATACAAAACAGCATCGGATTACCGCTTTAAGGACAATACCGGTATCCTGGCCTCGTTGAATATTTTCAGGCAGCTTTTTTATAAAACAAATTTTGTGTATGGTTTTGGCCGCAAAGAAGACATACCTGAAGGATTCAGTATCGTACTTACCGGTGGATATGCCATGACGCAGAATATAAAAAGGCCATACGCCGGACTTGACCTGTCGCTGGCCAATGTGAAGAAAAGAGGTTTATACTTCAATTATACATTGAGGGCAGGGGCTTATTATCACCAAAAGCGTTTTGAGGATATAGACCTTTTGTTTAATGTGGAGCATTTTACCCGTTTAAAAAGAATGAGCCGTACCTGGTACCAGCGTACTTTTATCAATACCGGCATTACTGTACAGGCA
The DNA here is from genome assembly GCA_964491955.1 of uncultured Ferruginibacter sp. Taxonomy (GTDB): domain Bacteria; phylum Bacteroidota; class Bacteroidia; order Chitinophagales; family Chitinophagaceae; genus Ferruginibacter. Next base: position 3,815 of record CAZBIK010000106.1, on the reverse strand, counting down.
AACCCGTTCTTAAATTCGCCTTTGTTTTTAAACAGCGATTTCGGGTTCAGGTATTTTAACAACGGCACATACAATTCTGATATCAGAACGACTTTAAAAACGGAGTCCGTTTTTTATAATACCAAAAAAATACTGGGTTTCCGGTTTGCGCCTTTTGTGTTCGGCGATATCATTTTACTGAAACCCACAAAACAGGGGCTTGTAAAAACGGATATGTTCAGTGCCATTGGCGCCGGTGTACGTACCCGTAATGAGAACATGATCTGGGGTACCATAGAAGTGAAAGCATACTATTTCCCCAGGATTATTGAAAATATGAGACCGTGGAAGGTTGAATTAAAAAGCAATATCCGGTTCAGGTTCATAAGCCGGTTTATCAGCCGTCCGGATTTTATCATCGTTAATTAATAAAAAAACCGCCGCCCCGGGACGAACCAAACTTTCCGTGGAAAAAAATTACATCAGGTCCAGTGCCTTGGCAAAAAAAGTACAGTTAAAAGGCAGTACCATAGAGCAATAAGCACCGATCGGCGACCACAGTACAGCAAAAAAAGCAACAACAGAGAGTAAAAATAATATCCAGTAGAGGCCGGTTTTCTTTTTGGTTGTTTCCATTACAGTTATTTTTTGCAAATATAAGGCAGAACTTAATATCCGGGGCATTTTACAGATTTGATGGTAAATTTTTTCTGTAAAGTGTTATATTGCCGCTTCTTAACCCTTTCGGATGATTGTACATTTTTATTTAAGGTATTCTACCAGGTTTGGTCAAAGCATTTTTGTATCCGGCAACAACTCATTATTGGGCAACGACGATATTTCAAAGGCATTTCCGCTTACCTATTTAAACGATCACCTGTGGCATGGAAGCATTGAGATCCCTGAAAGCGGGCTGGCGGCACCGGTTTTTTATAAATATGTGCTCCAGGAAGAAAATGGGGAGCGGGCCCCCGAATTTGGTGATGACCGGATCATAGAATTTGACAAAATATCTGCTTCTAAAGTAGTGGTTACAGATACCTGGAATCATGCCGGGGATTTTCAAAATGCCTTTTTTACAGCACCGTTCAGGGATGTGTTGCTGAAAAGCAGGGAAGGGAAAAAATCCGCTGCCGGGAAATCCTTAAAATCGTGTACACATGAGTTCAGGGTTAAAGCCCCGGTTTTACAGCCACATGAGGTCATCTGTATCAGCGGCTCTTCTGCGGCGTTACATGACTGGGATAAGGAAAATGTGTTATTGCTCAGCAAAAAAGACAACTGGTGGACGATCAGGCTTAACCTGGGAAATGCAGCTTTCCCGGTGGTTTATAAATATGGTATTTATAACAGCCAGGATAAAAAATTTACCCGGTTTGAAGAAGGCAACAACCGGATCTTATTGAATGATGATGGCAGAAATACCCTTACCATCATTCACGACGGGTTTGCCATGCTTAACAATATCAACTGGAAGGCCGCCGGTGTAGCCATACCGGTTTTCAGCCTGCGCAGTAAAAAAAGTTTTGGCACCGGCGAGTTTACCGATCTTAAACTGCTGGTTGACTTGGCAAAAGCGATCGGGCTTAAAATGATACAGTTGTTGCCGGTAAATGATACCACGGCAACCTATACCTGGAAAGATTCTTACCCATACTCAGCTATTTCTGCCTTTGCCTTACACCCGTTACTGTTAAATCTTGAGACCGTTGCCGGCAAGGAACAGGCAGCTACGGTAACTGCCCTGGCATCACAAAAAAAGCAGTTAAACCAGCTCGCTAAACTGGATTATGAAGAAGTGATGAAAATTAAAATGGCTGCGATCCGGGAATTGTTTAATCAAAAAAAGGAAAGCTTCCGGGATGACCTGAACTATATCGCTTTTTTTGAATTAAACCGTCATTGGCTTGAGCCCTATGCTGCTTTTGCCTATTTAAGGGATACGTATAAAACCGCCGACTTTAATGCATGGAAAATGCATGCTGTATATAATGAAGAGGAGATACAGGAACTGATCAGTCCTGCCCGCAAACATTATGATGAAATTTCATTGCATTATTTTACGCAATATCACCTGCACCTGCAGTTAAAGGCGGCTACTGAATACGCACACCGCAACGGGGTGATCATTAAAGGTGACATTCCCATTGGTATTTGCCGCAACAGTGTTGATGCCTGGATAGAGCCGGGCCTTTACCACATGGATGAACAGGCGGGTGCACCGCCGGATGCCTTTACTGCCAAAGGGCAAAACTGGGGGTTTCCCACCTACAACTGGGAAGCCATGCAAAAGGATAATTTCACCTGGTGGCGTAAACGCTTTGAGCAGATGAGTAATTATTTTGACGCTTTCCGGATCGATCACATACTTGGCTTTTTCCGCATCTGGAGTATCCCGGCACACGCCGTTGAAGGCATCATGGGCAGGTTCATACCCGCCATACCCGTTTCCATCAATGAGTTATTTGCAAAGAACATCACTTTTGAAAGATACCGGTATACCGAGCCATATGTAACGGATGCCATCTTGATTGAACTTTTTGGCGAAAAAAAAGATGCCGTTAAAAAAACATTTTTTACCGGGCTTAAACTGAAGGAAAAATTCAATACCCAACGAAAAGTGGAGGCGTATTTTAAAACGGACAAAACATTTGATAACAAGGTTAAACAGGGACTGTACGACCTGATCACGAACGTGATCTTTTTTGAAGCGGAAGGCTCTCATGGACAGGAATTTCATTTCCGGATATCGATGGAGGATACCTCTTCATTCAAAAACCTCGACAAGCATTCTCAAAAGGAATTATCCGCGATCTATATCAATTATTTCTATCACCGGCAGGATGAATTGTGGAAAAAGGAAGCCTTGAAAAAACTGCCAGGACTGAAAAGCAATACGGCCATGCTGGTTTGCGGCGAAGACCTGGGTATGGTACCGCACTGTGTTCCCGAAGTGATGGAACAGCTTGGCATATTAAGCCTGGAGATACAGCGGATGCCTAAAAAAACGGGCATTGAATTTTTTCACCCTAAAGATGCTCCTTACTTAAGTGTGGTATCGCCTTCAACCCATGATATGAGTACCATACGGGCCTGGTGGGAAGAGGACAGTTTCCGGACCCGGCATTTTTATCAGCACCTGATGGGCCAGGCCGGCGATCCGCCGGTTTATTGTGAACCCTGGATCAATAAGGAAATAATCCTTCAACACCTCTATTCACCGGCCATGTGGAGTATTTTTCAGTTGCAGGACCTGATGGGCATCGATGGCGAAATAAGGCGGGAAGACCCCAATGAAGAAAGGATCAATAACCCCGCAGAAGCCGAGCATTACTGGAATTACCGGATGCACATAAACCTGGAAGACCTGCTGGAAGAAAAGAACTTTACTTCAGAACTGAAAAATTATATTGAGAAAAGCGGGAGATGATCTTCCGGTTCCATGAAAGTAAATTACAAAACATACAACCTTCCTTTCCGTTACCCTTTCACCATTTCCAGGGGAACAAAAACCCATCAGCCCACATTGGTGGCAGAACTGGATTTTATGGGCATAAAAGGATATGGCGAAGCCCCTGCCATCAGCTACTACCATATCCCCGTTGAAAAAATGGTGGAAGACCTGGAACGGAAAAAAATATTTATTGAAAAATTTGCTTTCTCCGACCCGGAAAGATACTGGCATTACCTACATCATTTATTTCCGGATAATCCATTCCTGGTATGTGCTTTGGATATGGCCGGCTGGGATATTTACGGAAAGCTTAAAAGAAAACAACTGCATGAATTGTGGGGGCTTGATACGGCATCCGCGCCGCTTACAGATTATACCATTG
>CAZBIK010000105.1:0-10949 GCA_964491955.1 uncultured Ferruginibacter sp. | reverse complement strand
TGCTGGAAAACATTTTTTGTACTGACGAGTTTATCATAATACAAAAACTTCTTGCCGTCATCAATACCCTGCGCATGAATAAAACCCGCTGCCAGGACAGTGATCAAAAGGATAAGGGTAAATTTTAGAGTCTTCATTTTCTTCGCTGTTTAAGTCTGTACAATAATATTAATTTTTCAACCATTCCATCATTAATTCCTCATAAACTTTCTACAATTATAAATTAATCTTTACTTTTCTAACCCCGAATTCCATTCTTGTTCCCAAATACGCCCGTTTAAAGATCAACTGTCCACGTTCCTGGTTTAAGAAATTTACAAAGCCCGTACCAAGCCCGCTGTAATTCTCTTTGAGTATGTAATACAAACCACGTACCAAAGGATACCGCCTTGTTAAAATGCTTGCCTGCATTGGTTTTACAAAGGGTTCGTCATCGCAGGTTTCGCAGGAAACATAAGCGATTTTTACTTTATTTAACATATTCACCTGGGCAGTATCCTCCGGGTTCCCGATCCAGCTGATGCCCACAAAACCTATGGCGTTTTCAGTTTTTGCAACATAATCAATTACTTCCCGGCTGTTTTTTACTGCCTTCACAATGGATGTATCAAACATGGCCCCCTTTAAAATACTATCCATGGCAAAACGTACCGTACTGGTTGCATTCAATCCGTCAAAAATAATTTTCTGATCCCTGTTGATCTTCCCGGACAACTGGTTTTTTAATCTATCGAGTGTGAACAGCGTGTCGCTGCTTTTACTGTTTACAATAAGGGTAATGGCATCATTGGCAATATTGTTCCACCGGGGACGGTATTTGAGTGTATCATAAAAATATTCATCTTCTTCATCCCTTAAACCGCGGGTTACAATGATCATCCGGTTCAGGGTATCGGTATACAGATCCTTAAAACAGTCGGCTTCACTTTTATATTCGGCAATGATCTTTGCGGCCGGGTATGATTTCTCAAATACCCTGATCTGCTCTTCCATCACAGGTTTAAATGATTCATCAATACTGATGTGAATGGTACCGCTGTTAAAACTATTTTTCTGTTTACCCGGTTTCTGCCTGCAGCCACTTACCCAGCATGCAGCAGCAAAAAATAATAAAAAGAAATATGCAGTTGCCTGTCTTATATGTTTACTGTTCATCGATCGCGTAAATATTTTTTCTTAAACCCCCTGTAAATCCTGAATGAACCATACACGATACATACAGCACCGAAAATTTTGAATGCTGTTGAGTCATATCTTTCTGCCAGGTCTGCGCTGAACTTATTGATGAAGATGATAAATACACCCATGCCTGTCCAGAGTATTCCCATCCCGTAATCCATGATACTACGCATGCGGATATATCCTTTTTCACGGTCATTCAACTGTTCCTTTTCAAATTCTTCCAGTGCCATATTTTATTTTTAAAAATGTATGCGGAATTTACCTGTCAAACGAACTGTGAAAATACTAAATTAATTACGGATAATCAGTCTGACATGACAAACTTTACAGGAATGGTATAATACACAGATACATTTTCTCCCTTTGCTTTACCGGGCTGCCAGTCAGGCATTTTTTTCAATACCCTGATCACTTCCTTGTTATAGATATCACCTCCGTCAAAAACAGTTGTAAAACTTTGCAGTTTGCCATTATATCCAACCACAAATTGTATCCGTACGTTAATGGTTTCACCGTTTTCCAGGTCGTATGGATTGTTTAAATTCCGCTCCAGGAAATTCTTTAGTCCATCCAATCCGCCCGGAAAAGCAGGAGGTACATCTACCGAATTGATATCCATGGGCATTGATCTGTCAATTCCCGGCAGGGGTGGCACAGAAACCGTACCGGGACCAGGTTCTGAATTTACAGGCTTAACCGTTACTGCAGCTGCATCCGGTACATTTACATTTTCACTGCCGATCCTTGTATCCGGGCTTAATGTACGGATCGTGTCTGCCTTTACATCACTGGCAACAATGGTTGGATTGCTTACAAATTTTTGCTGGTTAACCGGTGTTGTTTTCGTTTCGGCTTTTACTGCTTCCTGCTTTTTTTCAGGTTCCGGCACTGGTATTTCAGTTTTTGTTAAAATGGTTTCTGTAAAAATGTATGGCTTTGACAGTACACCGGAATGCTTTTCCGGCAATAAAGTAAAAGCTGAAAATAAGGCAGCAAACATCATCATGAAACCCAGTGCAGTTTTAAGTCTGCCGGAATAATATTTACGCAGTTCATACGCCCCGTATGCTTTATTGCGGTTTTCGAAAATGATATCGAGGATATCTGTTTTCAGTATCAGGTTCCTGTTCATGTTGGTTGGTTTTGAATTGAAAAAATAAAAGTCAAAACCGGCGCCGTGTTCAGCTATATGATGTGATAGTTTGCAGATTCCATAAACCAAAAGGCAATAGGCAAACGGCAATGGTATGACATCAACCCATAAAAGCTCCACCGTTGCTTAATGCTTATTGTCAATTGCTTATTGCCTGTTGCCAATTATCTTTGCATCATGAAGATTTTAATGGTATGCCTGGGTAATATTTGCCGCAGCCCGCTGGCCGAGGGCATTTTACAGGAAAAGGCATTACAGGCAGGATTGAACTGGCAGGTGGAAAGCGCCGGAACCAATGGCTACCATAGCGGCGAACCACCGCATCATTTAAGCATAAAAGTGGCCAGGGAAAACGGAATTGAAATAAGCCGGCAGCGAAGCCGGGTTTTTACAGCAGCCGATTTTGAGAAATATGACATCATCTATGCCATGGCAGGTGATGTACTGGACGAAATGAAACAGATCGGCAGGCATCATTTCAACGCAAAAAAAGTAAGTTTGTTTTTAAATGAACAATATCCCGGGGAAGACAGGGATGTACCGGATCCCTGGAGTGGGCCGGAAAGCGGGTATTATGAGGCATTTGAGATCATAAACAGCAATTGCGATTTCATTATAAAAAAATATACAAAATAATAATTTACCATTAACCCCGCACGATCCACGATCAAACATGATTAATAAACCATCGATACCACAGGGCACCAGGGATTTTCCGGCAACAGTTATACGTAAAAGGAATTATATCTTTTCTGTTATCAGGAACGTATTTGAATTGTACAGTTTTCAGCCGCTGGAAACGCCGGCCATGGAAAATTTAGAAACATTGACTGGCAAATATGGCGAAGAAGGCGATAAACTTATTTTTAAAATACTGAACAACGGCATCAGCAACGAAAAAAATATTGAAAGATCCAAAGCGGGTTTTCAAAAATTGCTGGAAGGAAAAAGCAGCAGTGATATAACCGAACGGGCCCTGAAATATGATCTCACCATCCCCTTTGCCAGGTTTGTGGCCATGAACCACAGCCAACTTACTTTCCCTTTCAGGCGCTATCAAATACAACCCGTTTGGCGGGCCGACAGGCCCCAAAAAGGCCGCTACCGCGAGTTTACACAATGTGATGCGGATGTGGTAGGCAGCCTTTCCTTACTGAATGAAGTGGAACTGGCCAATATTTACCACGAGGTTTTTATTAAACTTGGATTGACAACTTATGAATTAAAAATAAACAGCCGTAAAATATTGGCTGCACTTGCTGAATTATGCGGCGGGGCAGATAAAATGACCGGCATTACCATTGCCATTGATAAACTGGATAAGATCGGGCTTGAAAAAGTAAAAGAGGAATTGAAGGAACGCGGGTTGAACCATGAACAGGTATCCATTATTGAAAGTTACCTGAACATCACCGGGACCAATGAAGAAAAGCTTTCCCGGATAAGGTCCCTGGCCGGTTCCATTGAAACGGGCAAACAGGGTATTGATGAAGTGGAGTTTTTATACCGGCAGGCAAAAAATACAAACCTGGTCATTGATTTTACGCTGGCCCGGGGTTTAAATTATTATACAGGGATCATTTTTGAAGCCAAAGCACCTGCCGAAGTGATGATGGGCAGTATAGGCGGTGGTGGCCGCTATGATGACCTGACCGGGTTATTTGGTGTACAGGGTATACCGGGTGTTGGTATCAGTTTTGGTGTAGACAGGATCTATGATGTACTGGAGGAGTTGAAATTATTCCCGGAAAACCTGCAGGTGAGTACAAAGGCTTTGTTCTTTAATATGGGAGAAGCGGAAAGCCATGTTGCATTCGGCATCATGCAGCAATTGCGTGGAAACGGAATTGCCTGTGAGTTGTACCACGAAGCTGCTAAAATAAACAAGCAGTTTACTTATGCCGAAAAGAAAAATATTCCGTTTGTGATCATCATTGGTAGTAAGGAGATTGAAGAAAAAAGTTGCGCTGTTAAAAATTTAGCAACCGGTAACCAGGAAATTGTACCATTTGAAAAACTCGCAGCTTACATAAAAGATCTATAGGCCTTCATAAATAATTGCCGACCCCTGCCCTACACCAACACACATGGTAGCCAGTCCGTATTTTGATCTGCGCCTTTTCATTTCATGAAGCAATGTGGCAGATATGCGCACACCGCTACAGCCCAATGGATGCCCCAAAGCAATGGCACCGCCATTTACATTCACTTTCTCCAGGTCAAGCCCCAGGTCATGAATACAGGCAATGGATTGCGATGCAAAGGCTTCATTCAGTTCGATCAGGTCAAGGTCAGCAACCTGCAGGCCGGCCCTTTCCAAAGCTTTTTGGGTAGCAGGCACCGGGCCAATACCCATGATGGCCGGATCAACACCGGCAACAGCCATGCTTACAATTCTGGCCATTGGCTGCAGGCCGTATTTTTTTACGGCACTTTCACCGGCCAGCAACATGGCAGCTGCTCCATCATTGATCCCGCTGCTGTTGCCTGCTGTAACTGTTCCGTCTTTTGTAAAAGCGGGTTTCAACTGTCCCAGTTTTTCCAGGCTGGATAAACGCGGATGTTCATCCTTGTCAAAATCAAAAACTTCTTTACCAACCTGTACCTGCACCGGTGTGATCTCGGCTGGCCATTTATGGCCGGCCAATGCCCGTTCATATTTTTGCTGGCTTGCAAAAGCAAATTCATCCTGTGCATGCCGGCTGATGTTCCAGCGCTTGGCTATATTTTCTGCAGTTTCGCCCATGGTATAGGGATAGTACATTTCGGCCAGCTTTTTATTTACAAAACGCCAACCCATAGTTGTATCCACCACCTGCGGGTCACGGGCAAAGGCACTGGTACTTTTAGGCATAACAAAGGGCGCCCTGCTCATACTTTCCACGCCACCCGCGATCATCAGTTCCCCATCTCCACAGGCAATTGCCCTGGCTGCATCCATAATTGCCTGTAGCCCACTGGCGCATAAACGGTTTACCGTGTTACCGGCAACTGTGGGCGGCAACCCCGCCAGCAATGCAGCCATGCGGGCCACGTTCCTGTTATCCTCACCACTCTGGTTAGCCGCGCCGGCGATCACATCTTCTATGGCATGCACATCAATGGAATCATTTCTTTTGACCAACACGCTGATCACATGTGCCAGCAGGTCGTCTGGCCTGGTACTGCTTAAAGCGCCGCCATATTTTCCAATAGGCGTTCTTATGGCATCTATTACATAAACTGTTTGCATAATATTCTGCTGTTTGGGGGCTTATAACCTACACAAAGAACGTAAATACTGACAAATCTGCGAAATTGTAATATAAACGGGCTTTTGCTATTGATTTGTTCTGCAATTTACTGCTGCCTGTAATTTTGGTTCAGGCAACAATCAATATCCGGAAATTACAGGAGTTACCCGGGTACTGGAAATAAAAAACAGCCTCTGAAAGGCTGCTTTTTAAATGGAATAATAATTACCATTGAGTATGAAAACTGTCAAACCGATTCTTTATCTTCCTGCACACTTACTTTAAAATAAGTACGTTCATCTTTTTTGATCATTGCCAGCACCAGTTTGCGGAAATCAGTCGCTACAAAATTACTGCGGCCATCTTTTGATCTCATAAAACCGGTTAATGCTGTCAATATCCCGTTGTTGTAACTGATGTTCTCAAAATGAAGATCGATCCCTTTTTCTTTCATTTGCCTCCTGAAATTTTCAAGTTCGTTACGGGTAGTGCTTTTTGTAATGGTGATCACAAAATCTTCTTTGCCGGTGATCGTATATCCAAAATCATCGATCACCTGGGGAATTTCGCCGGGCCGGGGAGCCATGGGGGCTATGACTGTTTTACCGGAACCATCCGGGTAAGCTACAGGAACAGTATTACCATTGCTGTTTGAACCCGCCGTATTTATTTTTCCGTATTTACTTTCAAAGGCCTGCCTTTCAATTCTTTTTTTAAGGTCATACACTTCTTGTGTACCATTTTTTAAAGTAAGTACCGCTTTTTCATCAGTGATCTCAAACTCCCTGGCAACATCGTTTAAAATTCTGTTGTTCCCTTTTGAAATGGGCTCAACCGGCGCTGTTGCAGGTATTGGCGGAACCGGGGGTACGGGTGGCGGAAGTGTTCCATAGTTTTTTTCAAAACTTAGTTTTTGTGCCGGGTCCGAAAGATCATACAGTTCATTTGTTCCATCTTTTAACCAAACCCTGACCTTGTCATTATTTACCTGGATCCGTTTTACATGATCAGGCAGGTTTGCCGGTGCAGGTGGCGGTGGTGGCGGTGGTGGTGGTGGTGGAGGTGGAAATGCCGGTGGTGCCGGTGGTGCTGGTGGCGGAGGTGGCGGTGGAATTTCTCCATACTTCTCCACAAATGCCTTTTTTTGTGAAGCATTGCCCAGGTCATACTCTTCTATTGTACCATCTTTGAGCGTTACCCTGGCATTTTCATCATCAATGTTAATTCCCTTAACCTTACCCTTGAGTTTTTTTGTTCCCGGCAAAGTGTCATTTAAAACTGCAGGGATATCCGGGCCTGCAGAACCGGTATCCATTTGCAATACCTGGTTTCGGAAGGAAACGAGGATTATGCCCAACACGGGCAGGATAAAAAGGAATTTTACCAAATGTACTTTGGCGCTTTTAAGTTTGTTCATCATGGCTATACGTTTTTTTAGTGAAGAAAAATTAAACTGGTTGGCTATACTATATTGACTGTTACCGATCACTTTCAGCAACAGGTATTGATATTCTTTTTTATTGATCCCGTTCTCCAGTACTTTACGGTCAGCGATGAATTCCAGGTTTTGACGGATAGCGCTTTTCAACAGCCAGGCAAAGGGGTTGTACCAGTTAAACATGCATACCAGCTCTCCCCAGATAATGTCAATGCTGTGCACCTGCCTGGCATGAACAAACTCATGCCGGATGATTTCCTGCAATTCGGTTTCTGAATGCAACCTGCGGTTTATGAAGATGGAATTGCCAAAAGAGAATGGAATGATATTTTCATCCACATGAAATATTTTCATTTTCACGCCGGATATAAATTCTGCTTTCTTCCGCATCTTCCGGAATGAAATGAACTGGATAAATAACCGCGCCATCATAAAAGAAATACCGGTCAGGATCACCATCCCGGCCAGGTTCCAGGCTGAAAATACAGTTTGTGCAGGCACAACATGTTGATCTTGTACAACTGAGGTATTGATCGCCGGTACCCAGTCAATCACGCTTTTGCCCGACCAGTCATTTTGCTCAACCACAGCCGATATATCAATAAAAGGGATAAAAAAAGCAATGCAGGTATAACCTAGCAGGTACCAGCGGTTCCAGTTATAAAAAGTTAACCTGCGCAGCAACAACCGGTAAAACAAATACACTACTCCCAGGCTGACAGAAAATTTTACAAGGTAAATGAGTAATCCGGGCATAACATTAAATTATAAAGTTTATCAGGGTTTTCCTTTTTCGATCATGTTGATGATTTCCTTCAGTTCTTTGGCAGAAAGTTTTTTCTGCTCCACAAAAAAATTCACCATCTCCTTATAAGAGTTATCAAAGTATTCTTTTACCACGTTTCCCATAAATTTCTTTTTGTAATCCGCTTCACTCACAGCAGGTTTGTACAGGTATGCATTGCCCAGCAGGCGGCTGCTGAGAAATCCTTTTTTTTCCAGGTTTTTTATAATGGATGCTACGGTGGTGTAGGGCATTTCCCCATCCAGCTGTTCCATGAAAGCTTTTACATTGCCTTCACCGGTACGCCATACAGCCTGCATGGCCTCTTCTTCTACATGGGTTAATTTTTCCATAACTACGATTTTTTCGTAAAGCTACGAATATTTCGTAATTGTCCAAATTTATTTTACAATAAAATGTTAAATGAGTTTACTGCATATTAAAACACAGTATGTATGAAATACGGATCAGGTTTCTAGGAAGAAAAACTATGGTTTGGATATCTCTATCAATACATCTCCATTGCCCCCGTTGCCGGTACAGAGGTAAACCCTGCCGGCCGGCGAAATACAAATATCCCGGATGCGGCCAAACCTGTTCTTAAAAAAAGTCTGTTGGGAAACCACCGATAAACCGTTGCTGCTTAAAGTGAGCACCCTTAAACTGGCATCTTTCAATGTACACATCAGTAAACTGTTTTGCCAGGCAGGTATCAGGCTGCCGTTGTAATAGTCAAGCCCGCAAACAGCTATGGTACTGCCGCCACTGCTCCAGATGGGTTCCTTTACATTATTGGCGGTACAAAAGGTGATCTCGGCAGGTTGGTTACAGGGGCCGTTAACCGATGGCCAGCCATAGTTCCTGTAGCTTTCAATGATGTTTACCTCATCTTCAATGCTTGGACCGTGTTCGCTGGCATACATGATCCCGTTTGCCACAACTAGCCCCTGTGGGTTGCGATGGCCAAGACTCCAGATCGCAGAAGCGGGATTTGGATTATCAGCAGGAATGGAACCATCGAGGTTTAAACGCAGTACTTTTCCCGAAAGGGATGAAATGCTTTGGGCATTTGCCTGCACAGCCGCATCGCCGGTTGTCATATAAATTTTGGGACTTGCTTCATTACTGATCCAGAGCCGCGACCCATTGTGAATGCCTGAAGCCGGGATATCCTGTATTAAAGTACTTACCGGCTGAATACCGTTATTTTCAAATTTCATCTGTACCAGTTTCTCCCGGTAACTGCTGCCGTTGTTATAATTATACACCACATAAAACAACCCATTCGTTAAAAAAGCAGGGTGTTGAACCATTCCCAATAAACCTCCTTCACCATTACTCACTACTTCAGCAATGGACGCTGAAAAAATAATATTCCCGGTTTTTGGATCAACCTTACTGATCTTCCCTCCTCTTTCTGTCATCCAGATATGATCATCTTTGCCCCATAAGATCTCCCAGGGGAAATTTAATCCGCTTTTGATGGTTCTCACAGAATCAGTTGGCCAATCATCCGGAGCACTTGTTTCCGCTTTTTCCCTGCATTGAGTGAAACTGATTGAGAATACGATCCCGGCTATGAACAACAGATGATAGATTCGCATAATTGAATTTTTCTTTTAGGCAGCAAATTGTTAGCCAAAATTACCCAAACCGGGGACTGATTGTATATAATTAATGAAAATAGCCACCCCCTCAGTACCTTTGCCGCATGTCAGCAGTAAAAAACATACGCACATTAAGCCTGGTCGAGCTAAAGGAATATTTTGAATCCATCGGGGATAAGAAATTCAGGGCTATCCAGACCTATGAATGGATCTGGAAGAAAAGCGCCCAAAGTTTCGATGATATGAGCAACCTGTCGAAGGAACTGCGTACCAAACTGTCGGAAAATTTTTCATTGCCGGCCATTACTGTTGACACCAACCAGGTTAGCGGCGACGGCACGGTTAAATCGAGGTTTAAAACATTTGACGGGCATTTTGTTGAAGGTGTTTTAATTCCCACGGAAAAAAGGCAAACGGCCTGCGTTTCTTCACAGATCGGCTGCAGCCTCAGCTGTAAGTTTTGTGCAACGGGATACATGGACCGCAAACGCAACCTCAACTTTGATGAGATCTACGACCAGGTGGCATTGCTGAACCGGCAAAGTGAAAAAGTATATGGCAGCAAGCTGACCAATATTGTTTTCATGGGAATGGGTGAACCCCTGCTTAATTATAAAAATGTACTGCAGGCGATCGATAAGATAACATCCAACGATGGTATGGGCATGAGCCCGAAAAGGATCACCGTTTCTACTGCCGGGGTTGCCAAACAGATCAGGCAGCTTGGCGATGATAAAGTAAAATTCAACCTGGCCCTTTCTTTACATGCAGCCACGGATAAAAAAAGGGATGCCATCATGCCCATCAATGAAAGCAACAGTATTGAAGTGCTGGTGGAAGCGTTGAATTATTTTTACAACCAGACCAAAAATGACATTACGCTGGAGTACATTTTATTCAAAGATGTAAATGATTCCATTCAGGACGCCGATGACCTGATAAAAATTTACCGGCAGATCCCTACCCACCTGATCAATGTGATCGAATACAACCCCATCGACAAAGCCTCATTTACCAAACCGGATGAGGATACAACCCAGCAATTCACTGATTATCTTGCCAAACACCGGGTGAATGTACGTTTACGCCGGAGCCGTGGTAAGGATATTGATGCGGCCTGTGGGCAGCTGGCAAATAAAAAATCTGTTTAACATTTTATTACCGTTTTATTTTAAACCCGGCGATCCTTTACCGGTCTTATACCTGTACAATTTAAAAAAACAGACATGAAAAAACTATTAATTCCCCTGATCGCCATATTCGCTTTGACCATTACAGCAAATGCACAGGGCAAAATGGGTAAAAGAGGTCATCACGGAAAACACCAAAAAGGTATGATGATGGCAAAACAGTTGAATTTTTCTGAGGACCAGAAAAAGCAGGCTGCAGCCAGTAACGAAGATTTCCGCAAACAAATGCAGGAACTGAACAAGCAGGAGAACATTACTGTAAAGGAAATGCGCAGCCGGAGATCTGCGATCCTTAAAGATAAAAAGAGCAGGATGGATGGTTTGCTGACAGCCGAACAAAAAACCAAAATGGCTGAGATGAA
>CAZBIK010000104.1:0-10966 GCA_964491955.1 uncultured Ferruginibacter sp. | reverse complement strand
AGTTTATTATGAAAGAGCCAGATAAGATCAGGACCGCTGTGGAAAGATGCAGTAAGGCATTTACCCTGAAACCATCAATGGGCAGGGATACTGCCGTTTCCAAAACCCGCATCATAAATGGGCTCACCTGCGAAATAACTGAGGGCAAATGGAAGTTTTCTGCTGATATGCCCGAAGGGATCGGTGGCAACAATACTGCTCCTACACCCGGCGTGTATGGAAGGGCTGCCCTTGGTTCCTGCCTTGCCATCGGCTATATGATGAAAGCCGCGGAATTGGGCATACCGGTCAAAAACCTGGAAGTGGAAGTACAGGCTGATTATGACGATGGCGCCCTGCTGGGTACAGCAGATAAAAATATCCCCCCGGGTTACCTGGAAGTGCGTTATACCATAACCATTGAAACGGATGCACCTGAAGAAAAGATCATGCAGATGCTGGATGACGGAGATGAACACAGCCCATACCTTGACGTGTTTTCAAGAGCGCAAAAATGTGTAAGAAAGATCAATATTGTTTCTCCTAAATTGAATAACTGATGGAACCGGCATTACAAAAACGCGTGCAGCGGTATGGATGGGATAAAGCTGCAACCTTTTACGAAAATACATGGCAGCAGCAACTGAAACCGGCACATGACGCCCTGTTTGAACTTGCCAATATTCAACAGGGGCAAAAAATCATTGACATTGCCTGTGGCACAGGGCTTATAAGTTTCAGGGCAGCAGCGGCAACAGGCAGCAGCGGGTTTGTGTTGGGAACGGATATTTCGGATAAAATGGTTGAGCTTGCCGGTAAGGTTTCTAATGAAAACGGTATTGTTAATACCAAATTTGAAAGGATGGATGCCGAAGAATTAAAGATCAATGATGAAGAATTTGATGTAGCCGTTTGTGCCCTGGGTTTAATGTATGTGCCGGGCCCTGTAAATGCGCTGAAAGAAATGTACCGTGTTTTGAAAAAAGGAGGAACCTGTGTTGCGGCGGTATGGGGAAAACGAAATAACTGTGGCTGGGCAGACATATTCGAGATCGTTGACAGGCGGGTTTCATCAGAAGTATGCCCGATGTTCTTCAATTTAGGCAATGACCAGGTGCTTGAAAAAAATTTTGAGCTCGCCGGGTTTTCAGCCGGCAATATCATAAGGATACAAACTACCTTAAACTATGACACAGCTGAAGCAGCATGCGCTGCCGCTTTTGAAGGCGGGCCGGTGGCTTTGGCGTATTTTAAATTCCCTGAAAATGTACAAAAAGAGGTTCGCGAGGAATACCTCGCTTCCATTGAAAAATATAAAACCGGAAAAGGCTATTCTGTTCCCGGAGAATTTGTGATCAATATGGGTATTAAATAGAACCCCGGTCTTATAAAAGCAGGTCCAGGTCATATTTGAGCCTGGTTGATCTTCAACTGAACCCGTATTTCCATCAATACATTACCCGTAAACAACAGGCCAGCTCTTTATATACTGCACAAAAAAGGTTTCCGGGTATTTTCGTACCGGAAATAAATATTCAAACTGAAGTAAATAAACTCTACCATGCGTGCAATATTCATCCTGGCCTTCATCCTCTCCTGTTTTGTTTCTGTTGCCCAGAATGCAACAGCAGAAACATTTAAAAACGACAGTTTAATAATAGTGCCGAAGAACCCCGGGAAAGGATTTTACCATGACTATATATTATTCATACCCAAAAAGACTGCCCTGCATAAAAAAATATTCCTGCTGGTGGAACCCAACAACACCGGTAAGATAACCGACAGCATGGATGTTCATAAAAAATATGCTGTTGGCCTGGCTTCAGTAAGTTCGGTCGGCAACAACATTTCCACAGAGCTTAAGATCCCCCTGCTTGTCCCCATTTTTCCGCGGCCCGCATCTCAGCCGCTCATGTATACCCACGCATTGGACAGGGATATCATGCTGGAAAATTCAAGCGAATTGAAGCGGCTTGACCTGCAATTACTGGCAATGGTAAAAGATGCCGGGGCCGTTTTGGCTGCCATGCATATCCGGGTTTACCCAAAATTCTTTATGAACGGGTTTTCCGCTTCTGCTACGTTTACAAACCGTTTTTCATTCATTCATCCTGATAAAATAAAGGCACTGGCCATTGGAGGATTTAATGGAAAACTAATGCTTCCATTACATGAAATAAACGGCATTAAACTCAACTACCCCATTGGAACAAATGACTTCAGGGTATTATTCGGCAAACGATTTGATACGGATACATACAAGTCCATTCCGCAGTTCATCTATATGGGAGAGCTGGATGACAATGATGCCGTTCAGTTTGATGATGCCTATAATGAAGTGGAACGCAGGATCATCAATGATAACCTCGGAAGATATGTACCCGAAAGGTTTTTGAAATGCCAGGCCATTTACCGGGAAAACAAGATTACCCCGGTATTCAAAACATATGAAAATATTGGACACTGGACCACCTCAGCCATGAATTTAGAAGTGATAAAATTCTTCCTTAGCCAGATGCAGGCAGAATAAAAACTCCAGTTTAAGGAATGCTGCAATACCGGTGTACAGTCATATTCTTCCCTTTATTTCGCTAACTATCTTTATTCCCTGGATTGCCCGTTTATTATTTGTCTTTTGCATTCATAAAATATTTTCGTTCCTTTAAGCAGCAACACCTGGCTCACCCGGCAACATTTTTACAAACTGCACCAGGCCCCGATGCTGCAAAAAACCTTAATGCAGGCACACCAATAAGCAATCGTTATGTTTTTTAAGAAAAAGCTTTTACTGATTTGTTGCATATTGCCCGTACAAATTTTGTATGCCCAGGGTAAAAAAGAGAAGCTTCATGAAATAATGAAAACTTACCACAAATACAATATGTTTGACGGAGCAGTTTTGGTTGCTGAAAATGGAAAAATAATATATAAAGACGGATTTGGCTTAGCCAACAGGGAATGGAATATCCCCAATTCTGTTGATACAAAATTTATGATTGGCTCTATTTCAAAGCCATTTACAGCTACATTAATTTTAATTCTTGTTCAAAAGGGTCTGGTTGATTTAGACAAAACTATAGACAGTTATTTAACAGAATTTAAAAACAAACCGGCTGCAAAAGTTACCATCAGGCAATTACTTAACCATACTTCCGGAATACCTAATTACGATATAATAAAAGATTTTTTTCCACGGATCAGCCGGCAAAGTTTCAGTAGAGAAGATTATGTAAAAGTATATAGAGATTCAGCGCTTGCATTTAAACCGGGTTCCCGTTATATGTACAGCAGCTGGGGTTATTTTACATTGGGTTATATTATTGAAAAAGTAACCCGAAAATCATATGAACAGGCAATGAAGGATGAAATTTTCAGCAAAATAAATATGCAAAATTCAGGTTCGTATTTACATACACAAATTGTGCCTGGAAGAGCATCGGGATATGAGTATGGTTTTGGCAATTATATTGGTGCTGATTTTAGAGACCAGTCTAACACAATGGGAACGGGAGACATGTACACCACAGTAGATGACCTATTTAAATTTCATATAGCTATAGCCGACAATACCTTACTAAACAAAGAATTAACAAATGAAATGTTTACACCGGGAATAAGGCCGGCAAGGTATGGTTATGGTTGGTTTAATCAAAATTTTAAATATACGGCAACAGATAGTGTAACAGCAAATTACCATTTGGGTTCTACAGAGGGTTTTATTGCATTCTTTATCCGGATACCTGAAACGAAAAGTATGGCAGTCATTTTATGTAATAGCGCCCCGACAGATTTTTTTGGAATCATAAAAAACTTATTAAAAGTACTGTACAATAAACCTGTTGAATTAAAAGAGCCCATACATAAAAAAATGGAAACGGTCATCGCAGAATCTGGTGCAGAAAAAGCTGTGGCAGCATATAAAAAAATGAAACGCGACACAGCTCATTTTTATACAGACTGGCTTCAAATGTATTACCTGGGAGAAAAATTATTTAGTTTGAAAAGATTTAATGATGCAAAAATAATTGCCGAAAATAATGTTTTGGAATTTCCTGAAAGAGATTTTGTAACCCTTTCTATGGCAAATATTTATTTGGCATTAAATAGAAAAGAAGACGCTATACATTTCTACAGGAAAACGCTCCAGCTAAACCCGGAGAGTGAAGAAGCTAAAAACAGGCTGAAAGAATTACAATCCAAATAAAATTTTTATTCGCATAACACGCGATGGGCTGATTAAAGGGGTGACGAATAAAAACGGGCTGAAGTTCTTGTCATCATCTTTTGTACCTTTATTCAGCAACGGCCTGGAGTGATGTTTTTCAAATACTGTAGCATCGCCAGGCCATGGCTGTTGTACACTGTGCAAACTTGTAACGATTGGTATAATCAGAATAGTTAAAACCAAAATGAGCAATTTTGAAAACAATCTTTGTAACAGGGGCAACAGGCAATGTGGGAGCTGCAGTTGCTGCCAGCCTGGTTAAAAATGGCTTTACAGTAAAAGCGCTGGTCCGGAAAACCGATTCAGTCAAAGCGCAGAATTTAAAAGACCAGCAGGTTGAATTGGTTAAAGGCGACCTGGATGACCCGGATTCTTTCCGGGATCATCTCCGGGATATGTATGGCGTATTCAGCGTACAAACTTTCAAAAACGGCATCGAAAAAGAAATTAATCAGGGCAAGGCTCTTGCTGATCTTGCAAAAGAATACGGAATAAAACATTTTGTATACTCTTCTGTTTCAGGTGCCGACCAGGATACGGGCGTTCCGCACTTTGACAGTAAGTATGAAATTGAGAAATATATAAAACAGCTGGATCTGCCCTATACGATCATCAGGCCTGTTTCATTTTTCGAAAATTTTTTAATTCCTGAAGTAAAAAGCAGGATACTTAAAGGTAAACTGGCTTCTCCCATAAATAAAAATAAAGTACAGCAATTCATCAGTGTGTCTGACATCGGGGAAATAAGCAGCGACATTTTCCTGAACAAAGACAGGTACCTGGGAAAGACAATTACAATCGGATCAGAAGAAATGGATATGCAGGAGGTGGCAGCAATTTTTTCACAGGTGATGGGTAAAGAAATTAAATATCAAAAATTACCGATGCTGATCGTAAGGCTTTTTATGGGCAAAAACCTGTATAAAATGTTCAACTGGATAAATAATAATGACCCCGTTTTTATAAAGGACCTGGAAACATTTAAAAAAGCATATCCCTACCTTACCACATTAAAGCAGTGGGTGCAATTAAATTTTCACTATGATAAAAAATAAAACAATGCTTCCGCACCAATCTGCGGACCTTTATTTAACTGATGGCGGACTGGAAACGACATTGGTTTTCCTGGAAGGATTTGAACTTCCGTATTTTGCCGCTTTTGACCTGTTGAAAGATGAAAAAGGGTATAACGCTATAAAAAATTATTACAGGCGCTACCTGGAAATTGCCAAAGACTATGGATCAGGTTTCATTTTAGAAAGCCCCACCTGGCGGGCCAATCCCGACTGGATCGATAAAATTGGCTATCCGGGATCAGTCCTGGGGGAGATTAATAAAAAAGCCGTTCAACTCCTGGTTGATCTGAAAACTGAATTTGAAAATGTATTGCAACCGATCATACTCAGTGGTTGCATTGGGCCACGTGGAGATGGGTATAGTCCTAAAAATACCATGTCGGTTGAAGAATCGCAAAACTATCACTCATTGCAGGTTGAAGCGTTTGGTGAAACGCCTGTAGAGCTGATCTCGGCCATTACCATGAATTATGTTGAGGAAGCAGTCGGCATAGCCCGTGCAGCATACAGTGCCGGACTCCCTTCAGTGATCTCCTTTACGGTAGAAACCAATGGCAAACTTCCCACAGGCATGAGTTTAAAGGAAGCCATAGAGCAGGTTGACCAAAGCGTGAAAGAACCTCCCCTGTATTTTATGATAAACTGCGCACACCCTGATCATTTTAAAAATGAATTACTGGACGGGCAAAATGAGCCATGGACTAACCGGGTAAAGGGCATCAGGGCAAATGCGTCCTGTAAAAGTCATGCCGAGCTGGATGAGTCTACCTCATTAGACAGGGGCGATCCACAGGAATTGGGTAATGAATACAAAAAACTAAAACAGGCCTTTTCCCAGTTAAATGTATTTGGCGGATGTTGCGGCACAGATGAGAAACACATTCTTGAAATTGTACAACAGCTTAAGCTGGTTTAACCAACCCGGCTGATCGTTAAATATAATACCATTTACAGCAATACCGGCATCCACCAGGTTATATCGCATTGATAAAAAATAAGAATGACAAATAAGAATGATATTGAAATTCCTGAAATAAAATTCAGCAAAGATGGGGAGCTGATCATTACAGCATCGCCAGGTTCTTCAAAGCACGACTTTGATTTTTATGAAGGCAAATGGAAACTGCGCAATAAAAAATTAAAGACCCGTTTAAACAACTGTACCGAATGGGCCGAATTTGAATCTACCCAGGAAATGTACCGGGTATTAAATGGCCTTGGTAATATTGACAACTACCTGGCCACATTTGACGGTGTGCCTTTTGAGGGCATGTCGGTCAGGCTTTTCAATCCAAAAACAAAATTATGGAGCATTTACTGGGCCGACTCCAACGAAGGTGTTTTACAGCCACCCGTTATTGGCTCATTTGAAAATGAAATGGCCCATTTTTTTACAAAGGATAATTTTAATGGAAAAAACATATTGGTCGTATTTCGCTGGGACATCAGGGACAAAGAAAATCCAGCCTGGAGCCAGGCCTTTTCAGAAGACAATGGCAAAACCTGGGAGTGGAATTGGTATATGTATTTTAGCAGGATTTAAAAGCCGGGAAAACGGCAGCAGGTTTTTTGATGAAACTTAGAAAAAAGAAATATCCCTTACCCTGCCCGTTATATACTCCGGGACAACAGAAAATGAACACCCTCAGTAAGTGCAGGTATCAAACAAATTCCTCCATTGCTTGTTGATACCCTGAACAACATTTACAACCATGCAGCATTACTTAATAATCGGCGGTTCCGGCGGTATCGGGCAGGAATTGGCCAGACAACTTGCCGTTTCCGGCAAACAGGTGATTGCCACTTTTAATAAACATGAACCGGTCGCCGAAGATCCCAATATCCGGTATCACCACCTGGATGTACTGGAAGATCCGGGACCCCTGGATTTTTTACCTGCAGAACTGGCAGGGTTTGTTTACTGCCCGGGCAGCATTAACCTCAGGCCTTTTGAAAGAATGAAACCTGCAGATTTTGAATCAGATTATAAACTGCAGGTAATTGGGGCCATTAAAATGCTGCAAGTGGCTTTACCACTGTTAAAGAGATCTGCAAATGCCTCGATCGTTTTATTTTCTACGGTTGCCGTACAGGCAGGTTTGCCATTTCATACCCAGGTTTCAGCATCCAAAGGGGCCATTGAAGGACTCACAAAATCATTGGCGGCCGAGTATGCCCCTGCAATCAGGGTAAATTGTATTGCACCTTCATTAACCGATACGCCACTGGCAGCTTCCTTATTAAATACCGAACAAAAAAAAGAGGCCAATGCATTGCGGCATCCGTTAAAAAGGATCGGCAGTACAAAAGACATCGCCAACATGGCAGCATTTTTACTTTCCGAAAAAGCCGGCTGGATAACCGGCCAGGTTTTACATGTAGACGGTGGCATGTCTGCTTTAAAAATTTAAATCATCATAGTATACACTTTTTAACAGAAAATGACAGATACCTTTTTATCGGCCCGCTGGGAAAACCTTGTCATGGCAAATTATGCCGTACCGCCCGAAGTGTTAACGCCGTATTTGCCGCAAGGCGTGGAACTGGATCATTATAACAATACTTGCTATGTAAGCCTAGTTGGTTTTATGTTTAAACGTACGAGCCTGTTCAATATTCCCATCCCTTTTCTCGGCACTTTTGAAGAAATTAACCTGCGCTTTTATGTGAAAAGAATTGATGGAAACACAGTGAAACGGGGTGTTGTTTTTATAAATGAAACGGTTCCGTACAAACCGGTAGCATGGCTTGCCAATAAATTGTATAAAGAACACTACATGGCCATCCCTACAGGTCATTTGATTGAAATGGACAATGCTGCAAAAAAAATAAAGTACACGTGGAAAATAAATAATGCATGGAACCACCTGTCGGTAACAACACGCATAGAAAATGAGCAAATGTTACCTGGCAGTATAGAAGAGTTCATTTTTGAACATTATTATGGATATACGAAAATAAACAACCGGGTATCGCAGGAATATAAAGTGAATCATCCCCGGTGGAAGGTGAACAGCGTAACAGGCCATTCCATTCAATGCGACTTTAAAGCAATGTATGGCAGTGATTTTTCCTTCCTGAGTCATCAAAAACCTGATTCGGTTATTGTGGCTGATGGCTCACCGGTTACCGTTAACTGGAAGCGAACAACTTTTTAAATAGTATAGCGATGGAACAAGCCGTTATTGACAGGGTCATAGAAATGGCATGGGAAGACAGAACGCCGTTTGAAGCCATAGAAATACAGTTTGGCCTTTCGGAAGCCCGGGTGATTTCTTTGATGAGAAGGGAGTTAAAGCGCAGCAGTTTTAATTTGTGGAGAAAAAGAGTGAATAGCGGTATCAGCCGGAAGCATGCAAAAAAAAGAGAGCCCGGCATAAGCCGTTTTAAATGCAGCCTGCAAAGAACCATTTCTATGAATAAAATAAGCAAGCGCTGAGATCCTGAAAAGCCAATTTACATTTGCAAAAACAATCAATTATTAAAAAGAAAAGCAGCTTATAACAGGGAGTTTGAAAAAATACAGGCGATATGATCTGTATCACAACACCCGGTCCATCGTGCATTGGCCTATCCGGTCTCATCTTAAAAATTTAGCTGAAGAAGATTTCATCAATTTTTTATCTTTACAGCAGCTGTTAGCCTCTAAAGAAGAAAGGCTACAATAAAACCAGGTAATAAATGATACTATCTAACCTGGCATTTATCATGCACTTTGCAATTCCCGGCTGTTGGCAACGCTCAAAAACCGGTGGCCTGCTGACTATTAATTTTTGACACTGGTGTTTTAAAGGGCTCCGTGCAAATTAGGTAAGACTAACAAGGATCGACATCGGTTCATTACCCATCAGTGAATAAAAAGAGTAAGACAAAACAGTGAAAAGAAAAGATCATTCACATGATAGAAACGAAAAGACTTATTATTAAACCACTGACTTATGACCAATTGGTAAAATATGTCCAGTGTGACAACTCCCTGGAGAAAGAGCTGAACCTGAATGAAACTTCAAGAGCAATTTCATTTGAGCTTAAAGAAGCTCTTGAACAAACAATACTTCCAAATGTGGCCGACAAGACAAAAAATTATTTGTACTCAACCCTTTGGACCGCAATTTTGAAGACTGAAAATAAAATGATAGGCGATTTATGTATTGTTGGTGAACCAAATGCAAACGGAGAGATAGAGATTGGTTATGGAACTTATGATGAGTTTCACGGAAGAGGATTTATGACAGAAATAGTGGGTGGAATTATAAAATGGGCTAAAACACAACCGGATGTAAAATCAATTATCGCATCAACAGACAAAACCAATATCGCATCTTTCAAAGTTCTCCAAAATAACAGTTTCACTAAAACTGGCGAGACAGAAACATTATTCAATTGGAAATTGGAATTGAAAGATGAAACAGTTGCCGCATGAGAAAATGTGCAAGAGCCAACAAGTTTTTATAAAAAATATGAACGCAGAAATTCAGGCTTACAACAACAAACAAACAGCAGCTGACAAAGCAATCTGCAACCTGCTTGCAGCCACCATTGACAGTGTACTAACCAAAGCAGAAAATAAAATATGGCATGCGCATCCTGTTTGGTTTTTAGACGGCAATCCAATTGTTGGCTACAGCAAACAAAAAGCCGGACTGCGTTTGATGTTCTGGAGCGGGGCGGATTTTGAGGAAGAAAAATTAACGGTGAGGGGCAAAAAATTTAAAGACGCTTCTGTTTTTTACACGGCCGCTGAACAGGTCGATACAAAAGACCTTATGCGCTGGCTGAAAAAATCAAAAGCCATTCAGTGGGACTATAAAAATATAGTGAAAAGAAAAGGCCGTTTGGAAAGACTGAAATGACCGGCTTGAATGATCTTAAAAAAATAATGCATGAAAACAACCCCCGAACACAATGAGCGGATCGCAAAAATGTCTTTCGCTTCGGTATACCCACACTATGTTACAAAAGTGGAAAAGAAAGGCAGAACAAAAGCAGAGCTGCACCAGGTGATAAAGTGGTTAACCGGTTTTGATGATAAAAAACTGCATGAACTCATTGAAAAAAAAGTAACATTTGAAACATTCTTTCAAAAGGCTTCATTAAACCCAAATGCACACCTCATAACCGGGTTGATATGTGGATACAGGATAGAGGAGATCGATGACCCGTTAACAAAACAGGCCAGGTACATGGACAAGCTGGTGGATGAACTGGCCAAAGGAAGAAAGATGGAGAAGATCTTAAGAGTTGGGTGATTGCATTTGTCATCATGCTCATTAAGAAAAATAATAAAGGGGTTAAATCCGGGTACTCTTCCCGGCCAGCCCTTTGATCCGGCAAATCATCTGCAGTTGTTAAGTGATGCTGCGATATTTTCAGCATTAGTGCTTAACTTCAAACTCATTTTTTAGCCCGGCAGCCAGGCCGAGCTTTCATAAATATTCAGACAGCCAGTTACCATGAAAAGAAATACAGCTATTGCAAACCGGATCCGGGAAGTATTGCTCAGCGGAAAATGGATCGCCAATACAAACTTCAGAGAACAGCTATTGGGCGTAAATTGGGAACAGGCAGTTCAAAAAGTCGGCAACCTGAATACCATTGCCATGCTTACCTTTCACGTAAACTATTATTTAGCGGGCCTTGTAAACGTTTTGAACGGGGGAAAACTTGAGATCAGGGACAAATACAG
>CAZBIK010000103.1:0-11005 GCA_964491955.1 uncultured Ferruginibacter sp. | reverse complement strand
ATAAAAAGTTGTGTTGGCAGTAAAAAAAATGGAAATACCCATAATGGTATTCAAAACAGTAGTTGGGATATGAGCAGGAATACTACTCGTGTTAAGCAGGGTTAGAGCGGAGTTAGAGCGGGGTTACCGAATTGTTTTCGAGCTTGTATTGGCGGCCGCTTTCGCTACAGGTAGCCATTCCCTTATCATCAAAATGTAGTTTATGTCCATGAGCACTCATCCAACCCGCCAGTTTGCCGGGGTTTCCGGTTATTAATGCATAGGCCGGCACATCTTTGGTAACCACAGCGCCGGCGCCGATAAAAGCATATTCGCCGATGATATGGCCGCAAACAATGGTGGCATTGGCGCCAATGGTGGCCCCTTTTTTAATGAGCGTGGTTTTAAATTCATGTTTGCGGCTGATGGCACTGCGGGGATTGATCACATTGGTAAGCACGGCCCCGGGGCCCAGGAAAACATCATCCTCGCAGATCACCCCTTCGTAGAGGCTCACATTATTCTGTACTTTAACGTTATTGCCTAAACGCACATTGGGCGATACCACCACATTTTGCCCGATGTTGCAATGATTGCCGATCACCGCACCGCTCATGATGTGGGAAAAATGCCAGATCACAGTGCCTTCGCCAATGGTACAGTTATCATCGATAAAGGAACTTGGGTGTACAAAATAGCCTCCCCCATCCCCCGTCCGACCGGTCGTTCCGGGCGGGCCTCCCAGGGAGGGGGGTTCAAAGCCTGCGGATTTATAGAATTTTCTATTGAACATACTGATTTCTTTTTTATGCCGGTTACAGGAGACAGGCGGCAGCGAAAATGTTTAATTAGCCCGGAGAAATTATTGTGCGATCTTTTTTAAATATTCGCCGTACCCGCTTTTGGCCAGGTCTGTGGCCTGCTTTAACAGTTCTTCCCTGGTTATAAAACCCATGCGCCAGGCAATTTCTTCGGGACAACCTATTTTAAGCCCCTGCCTTTTTTCTATCACCCGCACATATTCCCCGGCTTCGTGCAAGGATTCAAAAGTACCCGTATCCAGCCAGGCAAAGCCGCGGTCGAGTACAGCCACCTTTAATTTTTTTTCCTGCAGGTAATGATCATTAATTGTGGTTATCTCGTATTCGCCCCGGGCACTTTTGGGTATGTTCTTTGCAATTTCAACAACCGCATTGTCATAAAAATACAATCCCGGTACTGCATAGTTGCTTTTGGGGTTTGCAGGTTTTTCTTCAATGCTCACTGCGTTATTGGCTGCATCAAACTCCACCACTCCGTACCTTTGAGGATCGCTTACGGGGTAAGCAAAAATGACAGCACCATCCGGGTTTACGCATTTCTGCAACAGTTTAACGAAACCGCTGCCGTAAAATATATTATCGCCCAAAACCAGCGCCACAGGGTCGGTCCCGATAAACTTTTCACCGATCACAAATGCCTGTGCCAGCCCGTTGGGTACTTCCTGTTTGGCATACTCAATAACACAGCCCCACTGGCTGCCATCGCCCAACAAACGCCTGAAGGATTCCTGGTCCTCTGGTGTGGTGATCACCAAAATGTCTTTTATTCCTGCCAACATCAGCGTACTCAGCGGGTAATAGATCATCGGCTTGTCATATACCGGCATCAGTTGTTTGCTGATCCCTTTTGTGATGGGATAAAGCCTGGTGCCGGAGCCGCCTGCTAAAATTATTCCTTTCATGGACACGTTGGTTTTAATGATTTCGTTTTTTGTTTATGGATTAGTTCTGAGTCAGGAGTCGGGAGTGGAAATTCCTGATTACACTCAACTCTTTAATATTTTAAGCTTCGACTTTTAGTCTTACTCCTGCACCACCCAAAGACCAATGACCAATGACTAATGACAACTAACTACCGACTCCTGACTACTTACTCCTGACTACCGACTCCTGACTCCTGACTACTATACTGCTTCTCATAATACGCCCTGTAATCCCCGCTCGTAACATGGTTCAGCCACTCCCCGTTATCCAGGTACCAGTCGATCGTTCTTGAGATGCCTTCTTCAAACTGCAGTGACGGAACCCAGCCCAATTCATTTTTCAGTTTAGTGGCATCAATGGCATAACGCAGATCATGACCAGCACGGTCTGTAACGTAAGTAATTAATTTTTCGGATGAGCCTTTTTCCCTGCCCAGCTTCTCATCCATCTGCCTGCACAATTCCTTTACTAAATTAATATTTGTCCACTCATTGTGCCCGCCTATATTATAGGTTTCGCCAATTTTACCTTTGTGAAAAACCACATCAATGGCCCGTACATGATCTTCTACAAAAAGCCAATCCCTTATATTTTCACCCTTGCCGTAAATGGGCAGTGGCTTGTTATTGATGATATTGTGAATACAGAGCGGAATTAATTTTTCAGGAAAATGAAAAGGCCCGTAATTATTGCTGCAGTTGCTGATCTTAACCGGTAATTTATAGGTATGGTAAAATGCCCGTACGATATGATCCGAGGAAGCCTTGGAAGCTGAGTACGGACTGCGTGGATCATAAGCGGTTTCTTCTGTAAAGAAACCGGTCTCACCCAGTGAGCCATACACTTCATCGGTTGAAATATGATAGAACAGTTTGTTCTCAAAATTTCCGTTCCAGCTTTCTTTTGCTGTTTGCAGCAAGGCTGCAGTGCCCAGCACATTGGTATGGATAAATGCCAGCGGATCGGTGATCGACCTGTCTACATGGCTTTCGGCCGCACAATGCAGCACCGCGGTAAACCGATGTTCGGCAAATAAATTCCTCAACAGTTCCAGGCCGGTGATATCGCCTTTTACAAAATGATAATTGGGTTCCTTTTCAATATCCCGCAGATTTTCAAGGTTACCGGCATAAGTGAGTTTATCGAGGTTTACGATTTTGTATTGGGGGTATTTGCGTACAAATAACCTGGTTAAATGAGAACCTATAAAGCCCGCGCCGCCGGTAAGTAAAATGGTATGCATTATTGATCGTTGTTATTGCGGGGCAAAAATAACATTAATTATTTGCTCAAAACCTATAAGGTTTGCAGCCGGGTTTTGTGTGTTGGAAAACCTTATAGCGTTTGAGGCCGGGAACCCTTAAGGTTTGTGATGGGTGTTGGGTGTTGGTGTGATGGATAACCTTATAGAGTTTGAGGTTGATTGGTTTTCTTTCCTGCAAACACGATAAGGTTTGCTATGCTGCAAACCGTATAGGTTTTGCTTATAAGCCGGTAAATGCCACATGAAAATATTGCTTGATCTCATCCACATCAAACTGTTCGGCCCTTTTGGCGGCTTTTGATGCAAAGCTGCTGCGCAGGGATTCGTCATCCATCATTTTTTTCATGGCATTGGCCAGTGAGATCACATCTTTAACGGGTGTTAAGATACCAAAACTGCCAACTTCAAAATTATTGATGGCGCGGTGATGCAGGTCAGTATCAGGTGCCAGCAACTCCCTGGGGCCTGAACTGCAGTCGGTGGAGATAACGGGCCTGCCACAGGCCAGCGCTTCTATCAGTACATTGGGGAATCCTTCCACATCACTGCTTAATACAAAGCAATCTGCCCGGCTCACAAACTGGAACGGGTTTTTATCAAATCCCAGGAAGATCACCTTATCCATTAAACCCAGGTCCATTACTTTTTGTTTGAGCACCTCTTCCATAACACCGGCGCCAACGATCAGTAGTTTACAGGGCAGGTTCTTCAGTGTAAAAAAAGCCTGTACCATCAACAACTGGTTCTTTTCCTTCCGCAAATTGCCCACAGTAATAAAATGAAAGATATTTTTTTCAAAAACAAATGCGGGTTGTATGGCCGCATTCGATTTGATGAACTGCAGGTCAACCGGGTTATAAATTACCCGAACCGGTGTTTTTATTTTAAAATTCTCAACCAGGTCGGTTTGTATGGCATACGAGTTTGCAAGAATGAGGTCGGCCCGTTTATAGGAATACATCACCATGAATTTGGAGAACATGCGGTAAATGGCCGAATGGCTTTCCTGCATGGTGGTCTGGTGTGTACCCTCGCACATGATCACATGCCCGCGGTACTGCCAGATACTTTTCATGAAAGCATTGATATAACAGGGCCGGTATAAAAAAGCCACTGAAATACGGATGCCGTTGTTTTTACAGTAACGGTAAACGGTATATGATAATCTGGGTAATTTTAAAAAACGGATGATCTTATTCTCCAGGAGGGGCTGTTTGAGGTCCAGTATTTTTATCCCCGGCGGTATTGCATAATCATTGATATGGCTGTACAGCGCCAGGTGAATCTCAAAATCATCCTTCAAATGGTTCAGCAGCAATGAGACAACCCGTTCGGCCCCCCCGGTTTGCAAAGTATTTATAAATATTAAAAGTTTGGGTTTAATGCCATTCATTCGTTTTCATTTTTCGAAGCCAGTGGTACAAATATCCGTTAATTATTGCCGGTAAGCTGCAAAAATAATTTTTCAACAGCAGGTATTAAACGGTTTACCGAAAAACGTTTAGTTGTTGATGTTATTATATCTTCCCGGTTAAAATCAGTTGTAAGGGCCTTATTTATGGCTGCTGCAAATGCGATGACATCATTATTGTCCACCAGCAAACCATTATACCCGTCAGTTATGATTTCGCCAATGCCGCCCGGTACTTTAAAAGCAATTACCGGAATTCCGCGGGCACCGGCTTCAAGTACCACATTGGGAAAGCCTTCATAATAAGAACCCACCAGCAAAAGTCCGGCATCTTCCAGCCCGGAAAAGGGTTCGGGCTTTTCTCCCGTCAAAATAATTTTATCCTGCAATTGTAATTCACCGATGAGTTGCTGCAATTGGTTTCGCAAGCTGCCTTCCCCGATAATAAAATACTGAAAGGGAACTGTAAGCAATCCCACTGCGTGAATCAGCCGCTCAATTCCTTTTTCTGTACTCAGTCTTGCAATGGTTATAAATGTATGAACACGGGCTGATAACTGACCCGCTGCCTGTTTGATCTTTACCGGTACCTCCGGAGTAGCATTGTGCATTACCGTGGTTTTATGGTAAGGGATGCGGTAATTTTTTACCAGGTCCTGCTGCATATACCCCGACTGGCAAATGATCATATCAAAACGGTGGTAATATTTTCTGATCAGCAGGTTGTACAACACCGGCATTTTGGCCTGCCTGCTGTTGATGCTTACAATACTGGCTTCCCGGGCAATGAATTTTATTTTTTTGGCAAACCGGTTCCTGAAAATAGCCAGGTACAGGTTCAAATGACTGGCTGTGGAAAAAATAATGTCCGGGTCAAATTCATTAACTGCCTTTTTAATTGCCGGTAATGAAAAAAGTACCCTGTTCTTTTTAAGGTCGGTGATCTTTATTGCGGGGTTTGTAATGTGAAAAAATGGCCTGCTGTTATCTATCACAACCAGGCAAACCCGGAACCGTTCAGTATTGATATGATTGCATACCATGGATACAAATTTCTCGGAGCCCCCGCACTGCAGGCTGGGCGTAATGATCAGGAGTCTTATTTTTTTTTGTCCGTTCACCGTTTTATAAAACTATAATTTACTTGTATGTATGGCAATATAATCATCCAGCCCTGCCATATGCTTATTGTGTGTACCGGTATGTTGTACCTGGTAACCCAGTTCCTCCAGCAACTGTACACATTTTTTTTGTACTCCATGCAAATGGCAATCGTGCGTAGCCAGTAAAATATGCGGGTGGTATTGCTGAAGGGTATTTTTTGCACCCAGCAATACTTCATATTCAGCCCCCTCCACATCGATCTTTATAATGCCAGGAATTTCGTAACCCTGGTTGATCAAACCATCTATAGAATGGCACTGAACCTTTATTTTATTTTGTGTGCCTGTAAAAACATAGGATCCCAGGATATACGTGTTGCCGTCCCTGTGGTGAAGATCATTTGAAAATTCCACCTCTTTTACCCGGTCAGCGATGGCAAAAGGAAGTACCCGGATACTGCCGGCGTTCATCATTTTCTTATTCAGGCTGATATGCTGCTCAAAAATTTCCCGCACAGCCGGCATGGGTTCAAAAGCATAGATCATACCGGCGCTAATCACCCGGCCTGCAAGCAATGCATGAAACCCCACGTTAGAGCCGATATCATAAAAAACGGATGCGGGATTTAACCAGGATAAAAGCTGCTGCTGTGTTTTGGGGTCTTCATAATTCCCCAGGATATATTCGTACGGGCTGGATGTGGACCACAGAAAACCCTTTAAAGGCCCGGCCATTACCCGTATATATTTTTGCCTGAAAACATAACGGGCAATTTTTATGTACCAGCGTTTAAAAAAATCTTTTTGCAGCATGATTAAGGATTTGCCCCAGTTCTGAATTCAGTTTAAATTTTTTATTGAGCAAAAGCAGGATGATAAGGTACACTAAAAATCCCGAAACCAGTACCAGGGGGCCATATGCTTTTAACGGCAACAGGGTAATGTGCAAACCGCCAACAATAAACGCATTGATCAGAATAATGAGGCCTGTATATTTTAATAAAGCTGCATAATCAATGAACGGAACCAGGATCCGGCAAATAAAATACATGGCAAAAATATTGACGAGGTTGATGATGATAACGCCATACGGGTAACCATATTCGCCGTAATACCGGGTACAGATCCAGATGGCCGCAATCAATAAAATATTCAATATAACCTGGTAAACAAACGCCTGCTTAATGGCCTGCATGGCAATGAACAACCGGGTTACCATGGCATTTATGCCGATACTGAAAATGGTTACGGCCAGCAGTTTTAAAAACATGGCTGCTGCTGCTACATCTGTTGCAGTAAAATTGCTGCTTTGATAAAAAAGCTGTACAACCGGTTCGGCAAAAACAAAACAATAAAAACCCATCGGCACCAGCATAAAAACCACCAGCCTTGAGGTGCGTAAAAAAGTATCATTCATACCGGCATGGTCCTGCCGGGCAACCTGTTCATTCAATTTAATGCCGCTCACATTGGCAAACTGCGAGGTGACCAGGGTATTGGGAATATCTGCAATATTTTTCCCGTAATTCATCACGCTGATGATACCGCTTCCAAACCCGCTCAGTAAATACAATGGAAACATACTGCCGGCAACCGTGGTCACCTGCCCAAGTTCTGCATAAAAAACATTGTACCATAATTTTTTGCGTATGCGGGATGCACTGAATTTGAAATGCCAGCCGGCTACCCTTTTCAACACATAAAGCTGAATTACCAGGTTGATGGCATACGATACCAGGCCACCCAGGAATACAGCCAGCACATCATAACCCGCTTTCAGCAAAAAAATACAGGCAATGGCAATACAGCTTTTAATGCTGCTGATGATCATGGGCAGGCTGAAATATTTTAAAGAAGTAAAAATGGTGTTGAGGTAATTGGTAAGCAGGTGAAAAATAAAAAAACAGGAGCCGATCCAGAAATAATGCTCATAGGTTCTGATATCCGCTTCAGAGAACCTGGAGATCAGTCCAAACACCGATGTGCCGAAAAAATACATGGCAATGGTAAACAGCGATCCAATGACCAGGTATATGAGCCCGAAAAAATTCAGGAAGGCCGCAGCCGGTTCATTCCCTTCATTGGTACGGATGCGCATGGATTCCGGGATGAGCACCGCCACATCGATGTTGTTGATAAACCCCGAGAACAGGATCATGGTGGCAAATACAAAAAAGTAAATATCGGTTTTGATATCGGACCCAAAATAACGGGCAATGATGATGGTGAGCAGGAAGAGGATGCCCTTTGATATGATATTGAATAAAACAGAAAGCAGGGTTCCCCTTTTGTATGATTCAGACCGTATCAACCTCAAAAAATGCATGTGCCGGGAATTGATGAACAATGATATTATAATGGATTTATTTAATTCCCTTTGGGAATTTTTATTGCCACTGAGGCACAAAAGCACAGAAAAAATACAAAAACAGTTGCTTCATTCTGTGTTTCAGTGCTTCTCTGGCAATTATTTTTTACCGAAGGTAAAAATAACGGATCAAACCTGAAATCAATACCCCTTCAAACGATTTACTCCTTTACCTTTGCCGACTATGCATTACGCTTCAATTGAAAACCTGGCCAAATCGTTTGGTATCAGAACGCTTTTTAAGAATATTTCCTTTTATGTGGAAGAAGGAGACAAGATCGCATTGGTTGCCCGGAACGGCAGCGGCAAATCCACATTGCTGAAGATCATAGCCGGACTGGATACCGCCGACAGCGGTACTTATTGGGTTCACAAAGACATCAAAGTGGTGATGCTGCAGCAGGACACCCATTTTGAGGAAATGAAAAGCATCTGGGATAATGTGCTGCGCATGGACAACCCGGTGGTAAAAGTGGTGAAGGAATATGAAATGTGCCTTGAGCAGGAGGAAGAAAATATTGAAAAATTAACCGACCTGATGGCAAGGGTGGATGAACTGAATGCCTGGAGTTTTGAGAGTGAACTGAAACAGATACTGGGAAAACTGAACCTGCATCATTTAAATGAACCGGTAAAGAACCTCAGCGGCGGACAACGCAAAAGGGTTGCGCTTGCCCAGGCCCTGATAGAAGCACAACTGCACGAAGGCAAATGCCTGCTGATACTGGATGAACCCACCAACCACCTGGATGTGGAAATGATCGAATGGCTGGAAGATTATTTGTCGGCACAAAAAGTTACCCTGCTTTGTGTAACCCACGACCGTTATTTTTTAGATGCGGTTTGCAACGAGATCCTGGAAATGGAAGATGAAAAGATCTATGTGTATAAGGGTGACTATGATTATTTTTTAGAACAGAAAAGTTTAAGGCAGGAAGTGCAGGCCAGCGAACTGCAGAAGGACAGGAATATTTTCCGGAAGGAACTTGAGTGGATGCGCAAACAGCCCAAGGCCCGAACCACCAAATCAAAATCACGCCAGGACGCCTTTGCCGATATTGAAGAAAGGGTGAGCCAGCGCAAAGAAGAAACCGATGTGAACCTGCAGGTGAAGATGACGCGGCTCGGCGGAAAAGTGCTGGAGATGAAAAAAATATACAAGAGCTACGGTGATAAGGTGATCCTTAAAGGTTTTGACCATACATTTAAAAAGGGTGAGCGCATAGGCATCGTGGGTAAGAACGGGATCGGTAAATCAACTTTTTTAAAAATTGCCCTGCAGCAGGAAAAACCCGACAGCGGCAAGGTGAACCATGGCGATACCGTTGTATTCGGCAATTTTAACCAGGAAGGGTTGCAGTATAAAGAAGACAAGCGTGCCATAGAATATGTGAAGGACTTTGCTGAATTTTTTCCCCTGGCCGATGGCACAAAAATTTCGGCCACGCAGTTCATGGAAAAATTCGGGTTTGCATCCGAACAGCAATACACGCCACTCAGCAAATTAAGCGGCGGCGAAAAACGCAGGCTGCATTTACTGAGCATCCTCTTCCTCAATCCCAATTTCCTGATCCTGGATGAGCCTACCAACGACCTCGACCTGCAAACCTTACGCACACTCGAAGAATTCCTGCTTGATTTTCCGGGTTGTATCCTGATCGTTAGCCACGACCGGTATTTTATGGACCGCATGGTGGATCACCTGTTTGCTTTTGAAGGCGATGGGGTGATCAAGGATTTCCCCGGGAATTATACATTGTACAGGGAATGGAAGTCAAACGTTGATCGTGAATCGTTGACCGTTGATCGTGGAGCACCCGTAGAAAAACAGGCTCCCGCAATAAAGGCCGAACAACGAACAACTACCAACGAACAACGAAAACCGACATTCAAAGAAAAATTTGAATTCGAGCAACTCGAAAAAGAAATGCCCGCACTGCAAAAAGAAAAAGCTGCACTGGAAGAAAAAATGAACAACGGCAGCATGGATTATGATGCTTTGCAAAAAGCGGCAGAACGCATCAGCGTCATTGTTCAATTGCTGGATGAAAAAGAAATGCGCTGGCTGGAACTGAGTGAAAGAATTTGAGTACCTTTCAAATTCAACTTTACCAAACTGTTTCATGAACCAGCGTTTTTACTCCCTCGATGTTTTTCGCGGCGCCACGGTTGCATTGATGATCCTGGTAAATAACCCCGGCAGCTGGGGCCATATCTTCCCGCCGCTGAAGCATGCAGACTGGCATGGTGTTACTCCAACTGACCTTGTTTTCCCGTTCTTTTTATTTGCCGTTGGCAATGCCATGGCTTTTGTAATGCCCAGGCTGGATGCCGGAGGCGAAGCCGCATTTTGGAAAAAAATAATCAAACGTTCTCTGCTGATCTTCTTCATCGGTGTTTTCCTCAACTGGTTCCCCTTTATTAAATATGACGATGCCGGAAATTTTGTGGTAAAACCTTTTGAGAACCTCCGCATCTTTGGAGTGCTGCAACGCATTGCCATCAGTTATTTCTTTGCTGCCGTACTTGTGCATTATTTTAAAGTGCGGGGTTCATTTGTTGCGGGCATGTTCCTGTTGCTGGGATATTGGTTTTTATGTGTTGCCGCAAATCCTTCCGAT
This sequence comes from uncultured Ferruginibacter sp., assembly GCA_964491955.1. Classification (GTDB taxonomy): domain Bacteria; phylum Bacteroidota; class Bacteroidia; order Chitinophagales; family Chitinophagaceae; genus Ferruginibacter. The sequence goes on along the minus strand of CAZBIK010000103.1, from coordinate 514 downwards.
CCCTTCAGTTTACAGGGCTGGTTTGGCACCGGTATCGACAAAGCGCTGATCGGTGAAAAACACATGTACCGTGGCGAAGGCATTGCCTTTGACCCCGAAGGCCTCATGAACAGCTTCGCAGCCATTGTACAGGTGATACTGGGTTACCTCGTTGGTAATTATATTATTCAAAAGGGAAAAACGGCCGATATGCTTAATGGATTGTTTGTAGCCGGCTGTGTACTGGTATTTACAGGACTTTGCTGGGATACGGTCTTTCCATTCAATAAAACAATATGGACCAGCCGTTACACCATATACACAACCGGACTGGCATTGCTGATCTTATCGGTGATGATCTGGTTGATCGAATTTAAAGGAAGCAAAGGATGGTGGAGCCGTTTCTTTGATGTGTTTGGAAAAAATGCCCTCTTCATTTTTGCCATGAGCGCTTTGATACCCAAACCACCCTGGCTCATCCGTATCCCCAATGGCATAACGGAAACCGGCAAGGCAAACTTCCTGAACCCGCTAA
>CAZBIK010000102.1:0-11034 GCA_964491955.1 uncultured Ferruginibacter sp. | reverse complement strand
TTATATACCGATGATGTCGGCTTTGTTTCTGTCTAAAAATTTGTCTCATAAAAAAAATATTTCCGACAAAATGATGAACTTCTTTCAAAGAGGATATTCACCGCTTATTCGTTGGGCTGTCAAAATGAAATATGTAGTAGTAGGGTCTGCGGTTGCATTACTTGCCATAACCTTGTTTATCTTCGGCAGGATGGGCGGCGAATTTATACCACAGTTGCAGGAAGGCGACTATGCTTTTCATTGCATACTGCCACAGGGTACATCTTTAACTCAAAGCGTAGAAACGTCTATGCAGGCAAGCCGCATTATAAAATCATTTCCGGAGGTAGATATGGTTGTAGGTAAAACGGGTAGTGCTGAAGTGCCTACTGACCCCATGCCACCGGAAGCAACCGATCTTATCATTACGCTGAAACCAAAAAGTGAATGGAAAACTACTAAGGATTATAATGAACTGGCGGAAATGATGATGGAAAAATTAGAAGTTATTCCAGGTGTTTTCTTTGAAGCATCGCAACCTATTCAGATGCGTTTTAATGAACTGATGACAGGTGTACGACAGGACGTAGCTATTAAAATTTTTGGAGAGAATATTGATACCCTGGCTTCACTTGGGCCCAAAGTGGCGGCAATAGTGCAATCAGTAAAAGGTACAACAGAACCACAGGTAGAAAGAACTACCGGTTTGCCACAAATCACTATTCAATACGACAGGGCAAAAATTGCTGGTTATGGTTTAAATATTGAAGACATTAACCATACCATCAGCACAGCTTTTGCAGGTGAAGCCGCAGGAGTGGTATTTGAAAACGAACGGAAATTTGATCTGGTGGTAAGGTTGGATAGCGCAAGCCGCACATCGATTGACGATGTAAGCAACTTATTTGTGGCAACTACCGATGGTAATCAAATTCCATTATCGCAGGTTGCAACAGTATCGTTTAAAGAAGGCCCCGCACAAATAACCCGTGAAGATGGAAAGCGAAGAATTGTAGTAGGTTTTAATGTAAAGGACCGTGATGTACAAAGTGTGGTAACAGAAATACAGGAAAAACTAAATGCAGCCAAATTACTTCCCACCGCTTATTATTACACTTATGGAGGCACATTTGAAAACTTGCAGGAAGCATCTGCAAGATTGCAGATTGCTGTGCCGGTGGCGTTGGCTTTGATCTTTCTGTTACTCTACTTTGCTTTTGGTTCAATGAAAGAAGCCTTGCTGATTTTTACAGCTATACCCATGAGCGCTATTGGTGGCGTATTTGCCTTGCTGTTAAGAGGAATGCCTTTTAGTATTTCAGCAGGCGTTGGTTTTATTGCCTTATTTGGTGTGGCTGTACTCAATGGAATTGTATTGATCAGTACTTTCAATCAATTGGAGAAAGACGGTGTAAAAGATATTTTTCAAAGAGTATTGGAAGGAACAAAAATTCGTTTGCGTCCTGTATTAATGACAGCCTCTGTTGCTGCTTTAGGTTTTATACCAATGGCATTATCAACCGGTGCAGGTGCCGAAGTGCAAAAACCTTTGGCAACAGTAGTGATAGGCGGATTGATAACGGCAACATTTCTTACCCTCGTAGTACTGCCATTGCTCTACATTATTTTCTCATCCAAAAGAAAACTAAAAATGCCTATCCGACTTGGAGGTAAACCTATAGCAACTCTTATAGCAGTTATTTCTTTACTGATACTATCAACCAATGCACAGGCGCAACAGCCGGCAGTTAAAAGAATAAGTATTAACGAAGCTATTGCCCTGGCAAAAAACAATTTGCAATACGATGTAAATAACCAACAGATTGCTAAAGGAAAGATCCAGGTTAAAACAGCAACAGCATTTCAGAGAACAGGGGTGTTCGCTGAAAATGAAGATATGCGGCCAAGTGATAATAAGGGCATCCTTAAAATTGGTGTATCCCAAAGCATAGCATGGCCCGGTTTATACAAAGCACAAAAAAATCTTTATGGTGAACAGGTAAAATATTACCAGGCTAATACGGTTGTGATTGAAGCGGATATTAAAAAAAATGTGCGAACTGTTTACTACCAACTATGGTATTTGCAGGATAAGCAACAATTGTATCGGCGGTTAGATAGTATTTATAGGTCACTTAGTGCTGCAGCGATTTTGAAAGTTAAAGCAGGAGACAGTCGTGGATTAGACAGTATTGCAGCAAGTGTACGAATGTTAGAATTACAGGCAATGTTGCAACAAATGGATAAAGTAATTCAGATAGAACAGCAATCATTGATACAATATCTCAATGCCAATGAAATGATGCTGCCTTTACTGGTTCCTTTAGAAAAATTACCCATGCCGGGCGTTACAAATGGGGGTGAACATCCGGTCCTTGCATTGCAAACGCAAAACATCAATATTGCTAATGCCGGTATTGCTGTAATAAAAAATGAAAACAAACCTGATTTCTCCGGCCGTTTTTTCAGCCAGCGGTTATACGGTACCAAGGACCCTGTATCCGGATTTTCTGTATCAGCAGCTTTTCCTTTGTTTGGTGCAGCAGCTTATAGAAGTAAAGTTAAAGTTGCACAGGCAGATATGACCTTGCAGCAAAAACAATACGATTATGATAAACAGCTGTTAAATACACGGCAATTGCAAATGCTGCAGGAAGTGGAGAAGAATAAAAGTATGCTGTCATTCTATGAATCGGCAGGATTGAGACAGGCTGATGAAATTATCAAAGCATCCTCGTTAGCTTATCGTGCCGGTGAAATAAGTTATGCAGAACTTTCCCAGTTTCTCACCCAGGCCCTGGAAATTCAAAAAAATTACCTGGAGAATCTGAATGCCTATAATCATTCTGTCATTCAATACAATTATTATATCAATCAATAAAACAGATACAAATGAAGAAGTTTTTAATAATAGCTGTCATGTTCACAGGCATAGTCTCTATGATTTCCTGTGAAAGCAAAGACAATAGAGAAACCGCAAAGCCCGAAGAGGATCATAAAGAGGAACCTGGAAATCCTAATACAGCAACGCTTACTGAAGAACAGATGAAAAGCATTGGCATCGAATTAGGCACAATCGAAGAAAAACAATTAACAGCCTCCCTCAAAACAAACGGTTTGCTTAAAGTACCCAATCAAAATAAAGCCAGTGTAAATTCAATATACAGTGGGGTAATAAAGTCATTGCTGGTTCAGCCAGGTACCCTTGTAAGAAAAGGACAAACCATTGCCACCATTGCCAATCCTGATTTTATACAGGCACAAAGCCAGTACCTCAGTGTTAATGCTAAAATTGCTTTTGCAGAATTGGAAGTAAAAAGACAAAAAGAATTAAATGAAGGCAATGCCGGGGCTTTAAAAAATCTGCAATCAGCCGAATCAGAACTAAGGAGTTTGCGAACCCTTAGATCAACCCTTGCACAGCAGATACAATTGATGGGCATTAATCCGGCAAGGCTTTCAAATGGTAAATTGATCTCTGTATTGGCAATTTCAAGTCCAATAAGTGGTGTTGTAAGTAACGTAATTGTAAAAATGGGCAGCTATGTGGATGTGAGTACACCGGTAGCAGAAATAGTGGACAATAGCCAGTTACATCTTGATTTATATGTGTACGAAAAAGATCTGCCCAAGCTGAACAATAACCAGTTGATCCATTTTACACTTACAAATAATCCGGGTAAGGAATACGATGCACAGATCTATTCATTGGGTTCATCATTCGAAGGAAATAGTAAAGCCGTATCAGTACACGCAAAAGTACAGGGTGATAAAACCGGATTGATTGATGGCATGACCATAACAGCTGTTATTAGTTTGGAAAAATCAACAGTACCTGCCGTTCCTACTGAGGCCATTGTAACTATTGCCGGGCAGGATTATATTTTTATTGTTGCTGATGAACATGCAGAAGAAGAACATCCTGTTGCCGGCAAGGACAGTATAAAGCATGATCCTCAGGAAAAACCTGGTCATGAGGAAGAAAAGGGTTTGACCTTCGAAAAAATACCTGTTGCCAAAGGAACAACTGATGTTGGTTACACAGAAATTACTTTATTGAAAGAAATACCAAAAGATGCAAAAGTTGTAGTAAAAGGAGCATTTTTTGTGCTGGCAAAAATGACCAATGCAGGTGAAGGAGAACATGGACATTAATAAAAAGTAAACTGTAACAAACATGCAACTCTATTTCAATATGCCAAAAACACTTTATCCATATTACCGGGATGAACTGGTAAAGGCAACAGAGTTTTTAGAAAAAGGATACCTGCAACAGTGCTGGTATCATTACGAAAGAGCACATATACTGGGGCAGCGATGGCCGTTGCAGCATAGTTATGTGCATTGGCAAATGCTGAAGTTTGGCTTTAGAATAAAAAGCACAAAAGAAGTGCTGGGGCAAATAACCAGGCTGGTATTTGGTGGCGTAAAATCATTTGTGGGTACCGTACCCATTGGCAACACAGGTGGTGCAAATGTGCCGCCATTAAATCCCATGGAAATACCGGCAGATTTGCAGGCAATTATTAACAATACTAATAAGAAGTAGTATGTATCTTTACATTTATAAAATCAACAAATATGAAAATGAACAGGCTCAATTGCTGGAAGTGTGTAATAATGCTTGCTTCCGTTATAGGAATGGTAAGTGCTTTCACGGCTTAACAATAATTACATTTTTTTAAATAGCAGGTTGCAGATATTTTATCTGCAACCTTTTTTATTGTCTATATCAAAGAAAAAATATGATAAATAAAGACCCCAATCACAAACATACTTATGATGCAAAGGGTAAAATGACCTGCTGCACACAGGAAGAAAAAATTTACACCAAAGCGGGAGCAAAAGATTTGCTAAAAGAAGGCCATAGCCATGATGATGGGCATGACCACGACCATGAGGAAGGTGATGGTCATGATCATTCAGGCGGTGAAAACAACAGTACAATCAAAATGTTTCTGCCAGCTATTATCAGTCTGGTCTTATTGCTTATTGCAATTGCATTTGATAACTGGATCCCTCAAATATGGTTTACCGGATGGGTTCGTATTGTGTGGTTTATAGCCGCCTACCTGCCCGTAGGCTTACCTGTTTTAAAAGAAGCTGTTGAAAGTATTGGCAAGGGAGAAATATTCTCCGAATTTTTATTAATGAGCATTGCCACCATTGGAGCATTTGCCATAGGCGAATACCCCGAAGGCGTGGCTGTGATGTTATTGTATGCAGTGGGTGAAGTGTTTCAAACACTGGCAGTAAAAAGAGCCAAAGCAAACATTAAATCATTGCTGGATCAGCGGCCCGATGAAGTAACGATTTTAGAAAACAACCAGCCAAGAGTAATCAAAGCTGAGGCTGCAAAAATTGGTGATATTATTCAATTGAAATCAGGGGAGAAATTAGGTTTAGATGGGGAATTAATTTCAGATACTGCATCATTTAATACCGCAGCACTCACCGGCGAAAGCAAACCCGATACAAAAGCAAAAGGCGAAACCGTATTGGCAGGAATGATAAACCTGAATACCATTGCCCAGGTAAAAGTTACAACTGCTTATACAGATAGTAAGCTGAGTAAAATTTTAGAACTGGTACAAAATGCGACAGCACAAAAAGCACCCACAGAATTGTTCATCAGGAAATTTGCAAAAATCTATACTCCAATTGTTGTGCTTTTGGCAGTACTTATTTGTGTAGTACCCATGTTGTTTGTCGAAAATTATGTATTCAGTCAATGGCTTTACCGCGCATTGGTATTTTTAGTTATCTCTTGTCCCTGTGCTTTGGTTATTTCAATTCCGTTGGGATATTTTGGTGGCATAGGTGCAGCAAGCAAAAACGGAATATTATTTAAAGGCAGCAACTTTTTAGACATCATTGCAAATATTCAAAATGTACTGATGGATAAAACAGGTACGATGACAGAAGGAGTTTTTAATGTACAGGAAGTAAACATCAAGGCAGAATTTAATAAAGATGAAATAATGCAAATGGTAAATGCTTTGGAAAGTCAAAGCACTCATCCCGTTGCTACAGCCATTCATCAATATGTCGGTGAGATAAATGCGGCCATACAGATAGTCAACACAGAAGAGATTGCAGGGCATGGTTTGAAAGCCGAAGTAAGTGGTAAAGAATTGCTGGTAGGTAATTTTAAATTGATGGACAAATTTTCAATCAAATACGATATTGATCCTTCTACAATTGTTTACACCCTGATTGCAATAGCTTACGACAAAAAGTTTGCAGGTTACCTCACCATTGCAGACAGTATAAAAGAAGATGCGCAGGAAGCAGTAAATAAATTGCATAGTATGAAGGTGAAAACTACCATGCTTAGCGGTGACAAAACAACTGTTGTAAAATTTGTTGCAGATAAATTGGGAATTGATAATGCCTTTGGCGATTTATTGCCCGAAGACAAAGTAAATAAAGTAAAAGAAATTATTGCCCGTAATGAAACTGTAGCTTTTGTGGGCGATGGCGTAAACGATGCACCTGTAGTAGCGTTAAGCAATGTAGGTAAAGCCATGGGTGGCTTAGGCAGTGATGCAACGATTGAAACAGCAGATGTAGTGATACAAGACGATAAACCCAGCCGCATAGCAATGGCCATCAACATTGGTAAACAGACTAAAAAGATTGTTTGGCAAAACATCATCCTGGCATTTGTAGTAAAAGCAATCGTATTAATATTAGGAGCCGGAGGTCTTGCAACCATGTGGGAAGCAGTTTTCGCTGATGTTGGTGTAGCATTGTTGGCAATCTTAAATGCAGTAAGGATACAGCGCATGCAGTTTTAATATATGCTTCAGTTTTTATCTCCACATCTTCGCTGCTTTTACTATCGTACATTGCCCACGCTTAGCCGGTAAAAAGGTCTCTCTCCGGGTGGGCTCAGCAAGTACCACGCCAGCCCATTGCAGCAGCAACAATCGCTTATTTTGATTTAGCAGGTTGCAGCTGCAATGCCCTACGGGTGCTGCTCAGGCTGTCATGCTCCTCGCAGTTCACCCACCCTTCGTTCGGGCAGCTCTTGTGTCCTTCACCCAGCTTCATTCATTCGCTCCTCATACATTCCATTTCACCATGTTCGCAGCTATACATTTGCTCCAGGGCTTGGCATCCTGCCACCACCCACATTGCAATTATGGGCAGGATGCACAATCCCTTCCGCAGCGCATTGCTCACTTGGTTCCATTCCACTTCTTCGTCGCTACTTCATTTCAGCCCGGTTCAGTTCACCCGCTGCCTATTTTATTATGCTCGCCGGCCGGCCATCGCCTGCGTTACGGAGTTTTATTGGCACAAAGCCAGGCTCATGTAAACATGCCACATAAAACTCCTTCACTGTGCGCCCATCACAGCCTCACGGCTATTTTCCTGGTCGCCCCAGTCGCTGGCACTCGCCGTCCGCTTCCGTTGTCACTCCAGCGGCCGTTTTCCGGCTCACAAAAAATTATTGATTATTTTTCCTCCGTTTGCGGTGAATATGTGCAATAAAAGGTGCTGCTTCTTTAGTTACTGCAGCAAAAAATTCATTTATTATCTCTTCAGTAATTGTGGTTCCTTCAGGATATGTCTTCAAAGTCTTCTTGGAAGCTTCTTTCGTGATTTCAGAAATTATTTCCTTGATCTGCAGTTTATCTGCAATTTGAAAAACACGGTTTAATTTTGTTTGTAAATTGGAAATGAATTCCTGGTTTAATTTTTTTAAGTCTCCTGGAAATTCTGAACCATTGTAATTTAAAATATGCTGCTTTTCAATTTCTAAGCGCTTCATTACATCGTACGTGTAGCTCAAATTAACTAATGGCCCATCATAGTCTAAATTCAGATTAATTACAAAAGCACAGGAACTAAACAATTCAACATAAGCAAATAGCTTTCTGGTATTTGGTCTCCCAATTAGTAAAATTGAATGTGATACCTCATCGACATCGATATATTGCATTGTTTCCGATCCATAATAGTGTCTTGCAATGCTTACTGGTATCTCTTCTTGTCCTTTTATGTCCTCGATCCTGGCAATGATATATTTTAGATCACAGTTCTTTGCAATGTAAAAATTAATTGCAATCTTAATTATTGCCTTCATGAATTTAGTTCCACCAAGCTCAATATTCATTTTCAACGCCTCATCCAAATAATATTTTCTTGCCTTCATTTTACTTTCCAGGCCTTTATCATCTATTGTAGGGTATTTTCTTTTTAGCCCTGCAATAATACTTTTAAGTTGCTTCTCATCATTTGCACCAATGTGTATTGTATTTTCCTTTTCATTTATATTAATTTCTGGTGCCACAGGTATTGGGTTTCTTCCATTTTGTAAATGATACATTTCCCCACTTTCACTTTTAACATTTTTTATAATTGGATTCTTACCCGATTCTCTTTTGATATTAAGTGCACCCGCAATAACAATTAATTGTTTACACAATTCAGCATCTATTGTATCACCAAACATAGAATTACATCCTTTGCAAAGCAATTCCTTTGATTTTAATCTTCCTCCAATTGCATTGGGTATAATGTGTTCTACACTTTCAGTTTCAGCAGTCAATTGCTGGTTGCAACAATAACAATTCATAGATTCTTTTTACAAATTTATATATTTACAAGCCAGCGATAAGGCAAGTTATGCCCGCTAAGTCGCCAAGGTCTTCACTGCGTTTTACTCCGTTCGCCCTTTGGGTTTTTGCAAAAAAATCTCCACCCTTCATTTCGCCTGGCTGCGCAAATATCGGCTCATTCCGGGTAGTATTTTTTATACAAAAAACCTTGTCTTCCTGCCCACGCAGCATAAGGGTTGCCTATCGCTGGCCTGATAGCAATTACTGCCGTTAGCAAAACCAGTTGATAAAACAACAATGATGTTTCCTCAAATCCGCTGCTATCAATCAAATGCATTGGCACAGCCAAATGTTTTCTTTGTCCTTGCAAAAGGAGAGAATGCCGGTAAACCCTCACTAAAGCCCTGGGCAAATTCTTTTGCAATGGTTTGCCACAATGAAAAGTACTTCCAGTTTTATTTCTGGTTGGTTTTTGCTTTGTTTAAAGCAAAGAAGTTTAAAATCTGCCTGCGTGGTACTGCAGTTCCATTTATCAATAAAAATGATATTGCTGCAGTACTCAAAGAAGTTGCACCGATTGTGTATGATGATTGGTCAAAGTTCCAGGAGCTGTTAAATACACTTGATAAACTTGAGAATCTGAAATCTACTTTGGGCCAGCAGCTTTTGGCATCCGAAAATTTACAAAGCTACCTGTTGGATAAATACTTTACCGGCAAGCAAACGCCATAATGAAACTGCCGTTGAATTTTGCATAAAATAATCAATTTCTTTCGCAAAGATAGTGGCTGCATCAGCGGTAGGACTAAGCCGAACTTATCTAAAGCCCAACAGCCAAAAGACTACGGCATAAACACAGACCAGCGCTCAAAGCCTTCATTTATTCCGTTTCCTTTTGGCCTGGAACAGCAGCCACTTGTAAAAGGCTCTAAATTTTATTTTATGCAAAATTCATCAAGTTCATCAGCAGGTTCATCATTCAGGGCCTGCTTTCCTGGTCGCCGTCGCAGGCAATGGGTTTCTTATTTCTTTTATGGCTGTTTGTATGGTAACATCGTTTGTGTTATTATTCGCTGTCCTGTTGTAAATGGTGTTGCCCTGGTGCAGCAAGCCTGGCAGCATAAGGTCATTCCCGCATAGCGGCAACCATCAAAGTAAAAGCCCCGGCCAGTTGGTCGGGGCTTTCTTCATGCTTCATTCTATGAGTGAAGTATTATTTTTTAAATCGTTTAATTAAGAATTTAAGAAATAGTGTTACAATAAAGCTCACCACAGCTCCAACGGCAGCAAGAAATCCTGTTTTAAGAAGATCTGCACTATTGATATTTACCAGGATCGTCAAAAGGGTTCCACCAATTGTCCCGGCTTTAGTACTGCTGTCAAAATAGTGCTGGTTCATTTTATTCTCCTTTAACTGCAGTTTGGCTTACTCCACCGGCTACTGTGCCAGCTACAGCCAGGTATCCAGCTACTTTAATAATTACTGCAGGTAATTCAACCGGTGCCGTTAAGATGGTTGTGCCTATTGCTGCAATTGCAAGTCCAATATTCCTTATTGTCTTAAAAAACTTTGGTGTGGGTGATTTTACCCGTTGTCTGATTTTCATTTTTTTACTTGTTTAAACTCAAGAAACAAGATCCGCGAGTTATTAGCATCTAATATTCCATTCAACTTTAGAATTAAGATTTATTAGATAAAAAAAGGTTACGTTTTTAGCTTACTACAAGTAAGGCCAGTTTGCTTAAAAAGTCAATTATATCTGAAGCCATACGAATTAAGTTTTTATGGTTAAATACTATGGTTTGATTGGTTAGCTTATAAAAGCCGATACCAACCTGCTGAAAAGATCCAGGACGTCTGCTAACATTTGATTAGGATTTAATGGTTATAAAAAATTGTTTCTTTTGATCTAACACAGGAAACACGATTGCATTTATTTTTTTCAAGGCAATGCGTGATGCTAAACCTTTGCCTTCAGCTTTCAAAATGGAAACTGGAGCAATACAGCCTTTTAATTCCTTGATGGCATCATTTGCCGGGTGAATCAGTATCAGGTCCCTATTTTTTACTTTCATCACCTGCAGGTGCCATCCAAAACGCTGACTATACCTTTTTTTCAGTTCATATCTTCCTTCCGGGATGCACGAAACCTGGGATTTATTATCTAACCATGGCAACTCGATTGAAGAGCATAGCCGTTTTCCATTATGGAAAATTTCTCCATTCGTGCCGTTAGGAAAATATGTTCTGATAAGCTCCAGTTCCATTCTTTCAAAGGATTAGTGATTACAGGCCTAAAACTTTCACCAAATTCAGCGCATTGAATGCCCCATTCTTCAAAGGATATTGAACGCCATTCACTTCCTGGTAAAACTCGATACCCAATGCCAGGAACAAAGGATGCGTGCTGTTTGCAGTTACTGCATTTGGCAGGTTGATCACGGCGCTTGCAACATTATTCCAGGGTAGGATCGCAGTTGACTG
>CAZBIK010000101.1:0-11047 GCA_964491955.1 uncultured Ferruginibacter sp. | reverse complement strand
AATTTATCATTTAAAATAAAACGCAGCATCAATATTCGGTTTTGGTTGTACTCTCACTCCATTTTTTAAATGCTTCCAGCGCTTCTTCCCTCAACATCTGTTGGGTAAATAATTTTCTTTCTGTAATTGGCCTGGCCAGCTCTTCATAAATGAACTGGTCATCAAAATCGATGGCCGTTGCATCTTCCTTTGAATTGGCATAAAAAAGTTTTGCAGGTCTTGCCCAGTAAATGGCACCCAGGCACATCGGGCAGGGCTCGCAACTGGTGTAGATCTCACATCCATCCAGCTGAAATGTATTGAGCACCTTGCATGCATTCCTGATGGCCACCACTTCGGCATGGGCAGTAGGGTCATTGTTTGTGGTTACCTGGTTAACGCCACGGGCAATGATTTTCCCGTCTTTTACAACTACGGCGCCAAAGGGGCCGCCCCTGCCTTCTGTAACATTACTTACCGAAAGCCGGATGGCTTCTTTCATGAATGCTGAATCTCCTTTGTTCATGCAATTATTTATTAATGGCGGTAATTACTGAGGCGGATATAGAAATAAGCAACAGTATGCGATCAGCTATAAATTAACAACACTAAAAATAACAAATTGCCCTTACGCAGACAAATAACATACATGGCATTTATTAATGATGCGCTTTGCTGAAACCGTTTATTATTCCAACTATATGTGTAAAAATTCATTCAGCATCCTGCCGGTACAATACTACCTGGTATTTAACACAGCCCATTGGGGTACCTATAGAATAAAGATGGTAGTATATTTGTATTCATGATCGCCGGCAATACATATTTAACCCCGGAGCAAAAGATAAATGCCGTGCAGCGGCTCACAGCTTTATGGGCATTTACCGAAAGCGGGCTGGGTGGCATTATGCATGCTCTACAAATACCGTTTACCGGCCTGCTTGTAGGCGGCATGGCCGTGATCATGATCAGCCTTATTGCAGAAATGTCGGATCACCATTACAAACAGGTTTTAAAAAGCGCCCTGATCGTGCTGATCGTAAAAGCCATGGTAAGCCCGCATACTCCTTTTCCCGCTTACATCGCTGTAGCTTTCCAGGCAATACTTGGTTTTGGTTTATTCAGTGTATTCAGGGTAAATTTTTTCAGTATCGTTTTATTAAGCACCATTGCCATGCTTGAATCGGCCATTCAAAAGATACTTGTCCTTACCCTGTTTTTTGGCGAATCCATCTGGAAAGCCATGGACAGCATGATCGCCATGCTTGCCAATCAATTTGGCAGTATTGTATCCAATGGCAGCTACTGGATCGTTGGGATCTACGGAATGCTTTACCTAGCAGGCGGATTGCTTATAGCCTTGCTTGCTTACCGTACCATCAAAAATTTTAAAAAGGAAAACCCGGCTTTTATATTACAAATGGATGCTGAAACGGAAAACAATAAGCCGTGGATAAAAAAAGCAGGGCAAAAAAATAATTACAAAAAACTATGGGTACTGATCATGCTGATGATCAGCGTGTCGGCTGTCCTGTTTGTTTATGCTGATGATAACAAATCCGGCTGGCTCGCTGTTGCAAAAACGATCAGCTGGACATTATCTGCCATATTGATCTGGTATATGCTGATCGGCCCGCTGTTTACAAAAGCCATTCAAAAGATCCTGCAGAAAAAAGAAAGCAGGTACAGCGATGAGGTTTTAAAAACCTTATCCTTTTTACCCGTATTGCGCAGGCTTACAGCAATGGCATGGCAGCAAAGCAGGGCTTTTAACGGGTTCAGCAGGTGGCATCATTTTTTTGCATTGCTGATCCACGCAACACTTACTTATTCAGAACCTGCACCAACAGCCTTACCTGCCAATAACCCCATATGAGTATTTTTATTTTTACAGGACCCGTTCACAGCGGCAAAACCAGCGCTTTATTAAAATGGTGTAACCGGCAGGAAAATATTGCAGGTGTTTTAATGCCTGATATGGATGGCAGCAGAAAAATAGTAAACCTGCTTACTAAAGAGGTCTTTTCCATTGAATGTACAGATCCGCTGCAGGCATCAGAACCGCTTACAGCAATAGGCAGGTATTATTTTTATACGGCAGCTTTCAAAAAAGCCAATCTTATCCTGGTACAGGCGTTAAGCCAAAACTCGGGCTGGCTGGTGATCGATGAAGCGGGTAAACTGGAACTTGCGGGCAAGGGCTTTCATGACCCGATCGTAAAAGCAGTTGCATTTTACAACAATGAAAACAACCCGGGCAATTTATTGATCTGTGTCCGTGACAGTTTATGTGATGCTGTTATTTCATTTTTTAACATAAAGAACTGCAGGGTAATTGACCGCCTGGAAGAACTTATATAATTCTATTGCAAAAAAATCCCCCGCAAAAAATGCAGGGGAAGTTAAAAGATTTGCTGGGTTTATTCAGCCATCACCAGAATGGGGACTTTGCTGTGATAAGTCAATGTTTTGGTGCGGCTGCCTTTTAATACCTTATCTATAAAGGAAACGTTCTTTTGAATGACAATGATCAGGTCTATGTTCCTGCTTTCGGCAAACAGATTAATGGCCTCATCCACATCATACAAACGCATGAAATAAAACTGCGGATTATATGCTGCAAACATTTGTGCCATTTCCTGTTTTTCCTTTTCATAATCTTCGGTAAGGGAAATATAATGGTCCTTATCTACATTCACCACATGTAACTGTGGTTTAAAAACGTCGAGGAAATCCTTGATCGGTACTGACGGTGTTGATTCCACTGTATTTTTGAAATCAGAGGTGAGCATTACATTTTTAATAGGGGCAAATGGTGCATTTTCCGGAACGATCAATACCGGGCAAACTTTTCTTTCGGCCATCTTCAGCGTATTGCTTCCAAACAAAACCTGGGCAATGGCCGATTTGCCGGTGATACCCATGATCACCAGGTCTGCACGGCGGTGACGGGCCGCTTTTTCAAGTCCATCCACAAAATCATCCTCTTCATGTGCCAGTATTTCCATTTTAACGATATGCTTTTCCATTAGCCCGGCCTTTAACTCCTCCAGCATTTCTGTGGCTTTTACGGCTTCTGCAGCTTTGCTGTAACTGTGGTATAAAACCAGGGTTACTCCATAATGGCCGGTCAGTAATTGTGCTGCGTAGCGGGCTGCATGTAATGATGTTTCTGAAAAGTCTACAGGTACAATGACTGTATTCATATATGTAGTTTATGTTTAATTATGGACAAAATTACTTTATTTATGCCTAATTATGGCTCTCTTTTCTTCCTGTTGAATTGAACCAGCCATGCATGCCCCGTATGGTATTCAAGTGCTGATCATTTATCTTTGCCGGCCATGGCTCAAAAAAAACTGGAACGGTTTGCTGCATTAAGCACGTTTTCAAATGTGCTGGAATACCCTGCTGATATGAAGGGGAAATGGGATGTTTTCTTTAATAACAGTAACCCCCTTGTACTGGAACTGGCCTGCGGCAGGGGAGAATATACTGTTGGGCTGGCAAAACTTTTTCCAGAACAGAATTTCATTGGTGTGGATGTAAAAGGCAACCGGATGTATATTGGAGCAAAAAAATGCCTTACTGACCAAATCACCAATGCCGGTTTTTTACGTACCCAGATCGAAAAATTGCCGGACTATTTTGAAAATGGGGAAGTAGACGGAATTTGGATCACATTTCCCGATCCGCAGCTGCGGGTTTCCAAAGCAAAAAAAAGATTAACGCATCCAAGGTTTTTACGGCTGTATGCCGCCATTTTAAAACCCGGTGGTTTTATCCATCTTAAAACCGATTCACCTGACCTGTATGGGTTCACCAAAAAAGTTGCTGAACTTTACGGATTGCAGATTGTTGAAGACCTGGATAATGCATATGCTGAACCCGGTATACAAGAAGCGCTGAAAATAAGAACGCACTATGAAAGCCTGGATATAGCACAGAGTAAAAAAATACATTACCTGAAATTTACGCTTCCGGCAACAATAAAAGATTCAGATGATCAATTGCAGAAAATATTAAGGGATGAAGAACAACTGGGTTGAAGGGGAAGATTATTATTACAACCGGGAGGGGTTTATTGTGCTTACAGCCAAATACCACCTGGAAAGGGGGCATTGCTGCGGCAACGGCTGTATGCATTGCCCATACAATTATGTCAATGTTCCACCAAAAGCCCCCTCCCAACCTCCCCCCATGGGGGAGGAGTTTAAGACCTCAAAATAAATTGTATCTTTTCTGAAATGAAAAAGAAAATCTCTAAAAAAATTCTCTCCCCCAAACGTCAGACAACCCTGGAAGTACGTAATCGCAGTGAAGTGAAAGAGCTTAGCCAGGGAAGGGGGCCTTATGGTTTTTTTTCTGATGTATATGATGTAGTTAGGCAGATACCAAAAGGAAGGGTTACATCCTATGGCGCCATTGCCAGTTACCTGGGCAGCAAGATGAGTGCCCGTATGGTTGGCTGGGCCATGAATGCAGCACATACAACCAAACCCAAAGTGCCTGCGCAGCGGGTGGTTAACAGAAATGGGATGTTAACAGGCAAACATCATTTTGGCAGCCCGGATGCTATGGAAGCTTTATTAAAAAAAGATGGTGTGGCCGTAAAGAATGATACCGTAGTTGATTTTAAGGAACGGTTCTGGGATCCGTCAGTTGCACTGGCTTTATAATATTTATTAAAGACTCCCTATAAATAAGTACATTACAATAATGGCTGAATAACCGTAATATTTTCCATGAGCAATACCATACACAAAGGCCAGGTGAGTTTCGTTAACCTCGAAAAAAAATACATCATCATTGAATATGAGGAAAACGGCAGGAAGAAAACAGTGAACGGGTCTGTGGATGAAAAGCAGCAGCAAAAATGGATCGATAAGAAACTGGTCAGAAAAAAACACCTTTTTCATATCGGCGATACCGTAAATTTTACGGCAGGCCTTTCAGACCGGGGCGACCGGATGACTGCAACGAATATCCAGTTCCTGTACAATACAGCACTGGATACACTCATCAACAAGGCCAAAACAGAGAATAATTTTATTGGTTACCTGAAGGTGATCGATGATAGCTATTTTGTAAAGGAGATCGACAGTTACCTGTTTTTCCCGGTACCCTTATCGCCCTGGCAGTTAAAGCCAACCGAAACGGAGCTTAATGAAGCCGTAACCTTTTCGCTGGAAAACCTGGACAATAAAGAAAAGATCACCGCCAAACTGTATAACAATAAATATATCCCTGAATTTTACACGGCGGTAAAATTGAACAAAGCCGGCAACCCTGTTGCAGCTACCGTGTATAAGATAACCCCACATGGTATTTACCTACACCTTGTTGATGGCAAAATACCCGTCAAGCTTCCTTACCGGGAAGGGGTACAGGTACATGATACCATCAACGTAAAGATCGTTTACCTGAGCCCATTTAAAATTGTAGTTGAAGAATCATAATGCATCCAGTTCGCTGCTGGGGGTTTCCAGTTGTATGGCTGTTCTTTCCTTTGCCGGCGCCAGCAAAACAAAATACCCGAAAGGCACTGCAGCCAGCGCCAGCAGGGCATAATTGCCGGTAAGAAAAAAACAGATCCCGCAAAACAATACCGGAGCTTCGGTTAACCCCCACTGTAACATGGAGGCAGCACGGTATTTTTCAAATTTTTCCTTTATGCCGGCAAGCGGTTCTTCTTTAATGTAAGCGAGCTTTTTCTTAAAAAGTGTAACCCCGGCATACAAGGCTGCTGCAGTAAACAGTAATGCAATAACCTGTATCATTTTATCATGTTCTGCCATTGGTGGCACGAGCATTTTACTGTAGAGCATGAAAAACAAAACCCCCAGGAATATAAGCTGCCCCACCAGCATGGCTTTATGTATAAAGCTAAAAACATAAAAAGCATTCTTTTTCATATGGCTGATTTATACAAATTTGGGTAGTGTCACAGTTTGAAATACCGCTTTAATTAGTGAGCTGTCAGCCTGAGCTTGCCTTGCTCCGCCGTAGCGGCTACGCAGAGGCGAGTCGAAGGCGGTTTAACTTAGAAAAATTCCGGCTTCGACAAGTTCAGCCTGACAACTTTTCAAACTGAGACACTACCCTACTTTGGCAAAGCTCAGCTAGAATGGCCGCCTGCCGATTTATTTATAGTAAGGGCTGATCATCCAATAAACAATTACTCCTGTAACCGCTACATAAAACCAGACCGGCCAGGTGATCCTCACCAGTTTTTTGTGTTTTTCATACTCGCCGGTCAGTGCCCGGTAAGCGGTAAATAAAATAAAGGGAAGAATGATGGCTGCCAGCGGAATATGGGTGATCAGTATAAAATAATACAGCAAACGCATATTCCCGGCCGTTAATTTTTCATCAATACTGGTAATGCCATCTCCGTTAACATCTCCAAACTTTGTTTCACCTGCCAGCAAATGATGGCCGATATAGGATACTAAGAATAAAACCGACAAAAAAATGGCCGTCAGCATTATTTTTTTATGCAGTGCATATTTTTTTTGTTTTACAGTAACCAGCCCGGCCAGCAATAATACAGCAACCAGTGAATTAATGACCGCATTTGCTTTTGCAAATAGATGCACATCAAATCCCGTGTCAATATCCAGTTTGTACTTACTTAAAAAAACCACGGCGGCAAAAACCACCACCGAAACGGTGTAAATAAAAAGCCTTGCTTTTTTATCGTTCTTTTGAAGCGTTGGTTGTAACATAAATATCTTATGGTCTTATTTCCTGTTTGTTTTTTTGCCGGTTGAAAATGAGTACAACTATAATTACGATCCCTATGGCAATAAAAATGATTGGTAATATGGGTATGAATTTCCTGAATACCGAAGGTGCTTTTTTATCTTTCTCCAGCATCAGTAACGGTATATCCCTTACAAGTTTGGCCAGCTTAACGGTATCAAAACCGTTATACCAGCCACGCACCACCCTGCTGCTGTCGAGTAAAAAAAAGTTTTCGGTATGTATAAAGGCCGAATCCACCTGGGTATCGGCCAGCCCGGCTTTCAGTTCATTCAGTGCAAAATCATAGATATCCTTTTTATCGCCGGTTACAAACCACCAGGTATCGTGATTGGCATTATACCGGTCGGCAAATTTGCGCAGCTGGGGTACCGAATCGTGTTCCGGATCTACGCTGATGGAAATGAAATGAACAATGCTGTCGTTCTTTTTAAATGAGTCCTGCAGGCGTTTCATGCTGCGGGCCAGGCCGGGGCATATGCTTGGGCACCTGGTAAAGAAAAAATCAACCACCAGTATTTTTCCCTTCAGGTCATCCAGCGAAACCTTTTTACCCAGTTGGTTGGTGAATTCAATATTCTTTACTTTGTGCCAGATGGTATCGGTAACCGTTTTCCCGTTCTTTTCTGATACAACCACGCTATCGGGTGTAAAATACCTGCCCGGCATATGAACTGTATTTTCACTGTAATATTTTACAATAAAATATCCTGCAAATGGCATCACCAAGGCAAGCAATAATCCCAATACCGCTTTCTTATTCATAATTTCTTTACTGATCTGCAAATTTACGGCATCGCAGTTCAATTCTTTCATAAAACAAAAAACCACCCCGTTTTAACGGGATGGTTCTGAAAACTTTTTTATGCCGGGTTATTTCTGTGCGTCCTTTTCAACAGCAGGATGTTGTTGATGCTGTTCGGTTTTGGTTTTATCGGGGCGGCTGCCGGCATCTGTATTACGCAGGTTTTTCCAGGCATTTCCATCCCAAAGAAAGGCTGCAATAAACCATATAAATAACATCAGCGGAACAACGATCGTCATGATCATATTCCTGATCTCATCACCCAGGTGCATGAATATGGAAACGATATAATAGGCTTTGGCCAGTGTTAATGCGGCAATGAGCAGCTTGGTAGACAATGTTAACCCATATGACAATTGCCCGTGCTTAAAATATAAAAAATATCCAAGCGCCAGTTCAATAACGGTTAATACAGACAGTACCCAAAATGTTTTCCAGATACGTGATGTACCGGATGCGTGTTCCGGGGCATAGGTAATTTCGGGTGATGTTAGATTTGAACTCATAATTATATTTTAATAGAATTAAACAAGATAAAAGCAAAGGAATACGAATACCCAAACCAGGTCCACAAAGTGCCAGTACAATCCTGCTTTTTCGATCATTTCATAATGGCCGCGTTGATCAAAATGGCCAAGCCTTGTTTTGATCAGCATCACCAGGTTGATGATCACCCCGCTGAATACGTGGAATCCATGGAATCCGGTTATACCGAAGAAATAGCCGCCAAACGCAATGGGACCGGGTGTACTAACCATCTGGCCTTCATGCATGACATGGGGGCCCCAGGGATTTTTGGTTACTGTGGTTCCCCATTTTTCGATCTCACCGTTCACCAGTACAGCATGGTCGCCGGTGATCATGTGCGTCCACTCCCAGGCCTGGCAACCAAGGAAAGCAAGGCCGCCGAGGATGGTTAAGATCATATATTTTTCAACACCTTTGCGGTTCATTTTATGGCCTTCATGAACTGCCAGTACCATGGTAACAGAACTGAAGATCAAAATAAAGGTCATCAAACTCACAAATGCCAGCGGCAGGTTTGCATGCCCGGCAAAAGGAAATGCATTGAACACCTCGTTGGGGTCGGCCCAATGGTTTACGCTGAAGCGGATGGTACCATAACTGATCAGGAATGCCCCGAATGTGAAAGCATCACTCATCAAAAAGTACCACATCATCACTTTACCATAGCTTGCGTTGAAAGGGCTTCTTCCCCCGTTCCACCATTTGGTATTTGTTGGTATCGCTGTTGTTGACATAAATGGATGTATCAGGTATTTAGTATCAGGTATCGAAACCACCTGAACTTTTATCCCCTTTTTTTATTGTTATATTATTTTAATTTAAATCTTAATCCTGCTACTTACTTCTTAATACCAGCTACCGTTCTACCTTATCATGATCAAAAATAACAATAAATAGATCCAGAGCACATCCACAAAATGCCAGTATGTACTTACCAGTTCTATTGGTATACTGTTATAGATCCTGATTTTTTTACTGAACGCCTTTGCATACAGTACCAGCAAAGCAATGATGCCGCCCAAAACGTGTGCCGCATGCATGCATACGATCACATACATAAAAGAATGCGATACGTTACCGGTCAGCTTAATATCCTTTTGCCACAGCTGCTGAAAACCCAGCAATTGAAAAACCAAAAAAAGAACGCCCAGTAACAATGTTACCAATACCCCGTTCCGGTACTTTTTCATCTCCCGCTGCCTGAATGATCTCAGTGCCAGGTAGATGGCGCCACTGCTTAACAGTATGGCTATGGTGCTGTACCAAAAGAACGGCGGCAGGTCAAACGATTGCCAGTTTACCTGGTTGCGTTTAACGATATACGCACTGGTTAACCCTGCAAACATCATCAGCAAACTGCCTATGCCCACCCACAGGGTAAATTTATGCGGATGAATTTTTTTTCTTTGTTCCATTACCACGGTACTCATTCAACAATATTTAAATACACTTAAATTTTTTTAAAAGCCGGTCAGGCCCTGGCCATAAACAATGCCAGTAAAACAACCATCAAATAAAAATAAGAACTGAACATGACCCGCCTGGCACTTTTGGCATTCATATTTTTGAACAGCAGTACACTTACATAAACCATCCACAGGTTGCAGATGAATAACACGGCCATACAAATGATCCCGCTTGTTCCTTTCCCCGTAACGCCGGTAAAATAAGGAAGAAACCCCACCGGTATCATCAATGCGCTGTAGATGATACTTTGCATGGCGGTAAACCTGGTTGGCCCTTTATCTGCAGGAAGCAGTTTAAAACCGGCCGTTTCATAATCCTTATGTGCCAGCCAGGCAATTGCCCAAAAATGAGGGAACTGCCACAGGAACTGTATGCCGAATAAGACCCAGGCACCTGTCCAGCTGATCGTTTCATTACCATATGCGGCTACCCATCCTATTAAGCAGGGCAGTGCCCCGGGTATGGCTCCAACCAGCACTGAAATAGAATTCACTTTTTTAAGCGGCGTGTAAATAAAGCCGTATAAAAAAAGGCTGAATAAACTAACCATCGCACTGGTCATGTTAAAATAATTCCACATCATGAACACGCCTGCGGCACCGGTGATGAATGCAAAGATCCCTGCTTCGGTAACTCCCATCCGCCCGCTGGCAACAGGCCTTTTGGCCGTACGTTTCATTAAACCATCTGATGTTTTTTCCAAAACCTGGTTAATGGCGTTGGCCGACCCGGTGATCAGCATACCTGCAACAAAAAGTAAAAGAACTGATATTATTTTTTCCCGAACGTAAAACTGTTCATTGGGGGCAATTAAAAAACTGACCACCGTACTGAACACAACCATAAAACTTAAAGTGAATTTGATCAGCTGAAAATAATCTTTCACTTTACTTACCAACGAAAAAGATACAGAGTTGGCAATGGTTTTGTTTTCCTGTTCTGAATTGTTCAAAAATCTGATTTTTATTCCGCACCGGGATGGCCCGTTGAAATATTATTAATGCCCTTTTGTTTCATCATCACCTACCGGTACATTCTGCGGGATGAATTCTTTGCCATCCTTTGCATAATCATAAGCCCCGCGGTGTACTTCAGGAATTTCGCCCGGCCAGTTTCCATGACCCGGCCTGATCGGTGTTGTCCATTCCAGTGTATTGGCACCCCATGGATTTGGATCAGTAACTTTTCTTCCTTTGAACATGCTGTAGAAATAATTATACACAAACAGCAGCTGGGCGGCAAATACGATCATGGCAACAAAGCTGATGAATTCATTCAGTCCATTGAACATATTGAAAGAACTCCATCCTGAATAATCATAATAACGGCGTGGCATACCGGCCAATCCTTCGTAGTGCATCGGCCAGAAGATCAGGTAAGCGCCGATAATGGTAACCCAGAAATGGATATACGCCATGGTATTGTTCATGTAGCGGCCGAACATTTTGGGGAACCAGTGGTAAACACCGGCAAACATGCCAAAGAATGAAGCCACACCCATTA
>CAZBIK010000100.1:0-11120 GCA_964491955.1 uncultured Ferruginibacter sp. | reverse complement strand
CATCCAGTTCTTCCTGTTTATTGGCTTTTAAAAGCAACCTGTAATTGCCCTTAGAAAGGCTTTTTGAAATGGCCGAACCCATATTACCGGTTGCCCCGATGACTGCTATTGTTTGTTTTGTTTTCATTTTATTATTTTTTTATTTTTTGATAGAGCAAAGCTACGCCAGGGAACAGCCCTGCTCCATTGCGTGTAAGCAAGAAAAAGCATTGACTTTCGTCAATGCTTTTACAGGGTTTTTCATATTATTGAATGATAATCTAAGGCTGGGATGTACTGCCTTATCCTTCATTCCTCAGTTACAAGTGTGGGGCTTTCACTTCGTTTATGCTTGCTAAGGTCCAGGCTTTCATCAGCACTTTTGGATGCATTGACGGTAGCACCAAAATTCTTTACTATTACCTTTTTATCCCGCCTGAAATCGTAAATGGCAATGATAAGTAATGGTATTGTAATGTATAGCGAATTGTATAGGCTGCTGTTTTCAATAAAAGCCGATTTCATAATCAATGCATTAACAAATACAAGCAGGAGTACAATAGTACCTCCCACCGGAAGATTTTCTTTATTTGACATGATATTTAGTTTTTTTATTTTTAGAATTGATACTCCAGTATGCAAGGATTAGCCATAATGCGTAAGTGCATTTACTTTTTCAAGAACCAAAATTTACTGTGGCACAAGACTAAATAATCCAAATAGATAGACTGAAGTGAAAATGACTTTCCACCGCCTGGGAGAATATTATCAGGCGGGGGTAATAGATTTAAAGGCTTTAAAGCTGGAGTAATAATACATTCCTGCATTAAAAGGAAGGAACTCTGTAAACGAACAGGTAAAACAATCCCGGGTATCAAGCACCAGATAGTGAGTAATAGTTTTTGAAGAACCAATATTTGTGGTGATACCTGACATAAAACAAAGTTACACAATTAAAGAAAACAAAATGGTAAAAAAATTACAGTGATTGACAATGATAGTACTGCAATAAGCTGAAAGTTTCTTTACTGTTCTATAGTTATTTAGATGAAATTCTTTTCCTGACGCGGCTTAATGTTTCGGGTTTTAGTCCCATATAAGAAGCGATCATATGCTGGGGGACCCGCTGTACAATATCAGGATATAGTGCAGTGAGATTTGTATAACGTTCTTCAGGCGACAAACTGAGTACAGATGTCAGTCTTTTTTGCATGGCCAGGTAAGCGCCGGTTATCTGCATCCTGGTATACGTTTCATAAGCCGGCATGGTTTTCAGCAATTCTTCATGCGCCGGTTTACTAATGAGTACCAGTTCAGAATCTTCGAGTGCCTCGATATTATAGGTAGCCGGTTCGCCGGTCAGAAAACTGTACAGGTCAGAAATGGTCCATCCTTCCAAAGCAAATTGAATGATGCTTTCATCGCCTGATTCATCCACAGAATAAGCTTTCAGTGCGCCTTTTTCCACAAATGCTATTGATTTGCAAACGTCCCCTTCCTGCAACAGGTATTGTTTTTTGCGTAATTTTTTTGGCGTAAGGAATTTTTTTATGATTTCCTGTTCCGCACCGGTAAGCGGGGCCTTTTTATGAAAGTTCTCAAAAAACAGATCGTACATGCAGCTTATTTTAATATCATGTGAGTGGTGTGGACTGTTGCAGCCAGAAATTGTTCGCTGCAGTCATCTGGGCCTGCAACAAATATAACTAACAAAAGAAAAGAGCTGTAACAGTTAACAGCAACCTATTTGTATGAAGTGTATAAAGAAAATTATAAATAATATAATCAATGACCAGTTACTTCCCGATACAGAAGATACAAGTTACTGATGTATCAAGGGTTTCAGCCGATTGGGCAACAAATAGCCAACAAGATTAGCCAAACCAAGTGCAAACGCTGCACAAACAAGAGAAGAAAAATTATTGAGTGTAGAGAGTGCAAGTCCGCATCATAGCGTCTGCGAATTAAAGCATTACGGCTTATCGTAACTGCCGGGCAACAGTATCCTGTTGTAATCCCATGTACTGGCAGAACTCTTCAACAGTAACAACCTGGTGTTGTTGCTTCTTGAGATGCTCTTTAATCTTCTTAATAAGATTCCTGCCATACCTATCGCTTCTTCCTGTGATGATCTGAATGTCCTTCGGATAAATACACAGTCTATTCATTATTCAAATAACTTTTTCATACACTATCCATACTTCGGATATGGCTTTGATATGAGTAATTCGTAGCAAAGATAATCATTTTTTGAAGGCGGTAAAATGGTGTTAGTTGGAATAATGTGGCATAAACGGAACGGATGACCTTGCACATTTGTTGGGGCTTTATTGTCAATCTATTTTTGTTTTCAAATGCTGCTAAAACAGCAACAAATTGAAACAAATTATTAACCCAATAAATTTTTTACAATGGCAAAGCAAAAAGGAATTATAAAATTAGACGGTACTATCGGAGGTATTACTTTCTACAAATCAACTTTGGATGGATATCTGGCAAGAGAAAAAGGCGGAGTATCTGCTGACAAAATTGCCAATGATCCTGCATTTCAAAGGACCCGTGAAAACGGTGAAGAGTTTGGCAGAGCCGGAAAAGCCGGAAAGCTTTTGCGTAATGCAATCCGTGCAATGTTGCAAAACGCTTCTGATAGCCGGATGGTAGGCCGCCTCACTCAGAAAATGGTTGAAGTAATCCAGGAAGATCTTACCAATCCCCGTGGTCAACGCAATGTGATTGATGGCGAAGCCGAATTGCTGGAAGGATTTGAGTTTAACATCAGTGGTAAACTCGGAACTACTTTGTACGCTCCATTCACTGGAACCATTGACAGGGTGGCCGGTACACTTACCGCAAATATTCCTGCATTCGTGCCAATCAACATGCTTGCAGCGCCAGGTGGTTCTACCCATTTCAAAATTGTTTCTGCCGGTGCAGAGGTTGATTTTGAAAATGAAACCTTTGTAATGGATGCACAGGCAACTGCTGTGTTACCCTGGGATTCTGCCGCAACCGCAGTAATTACCCTTGTAAACACTGTTACTGCCAACAGTACACATCCTTTGTTCCTTGCATTAGGAATTGAGTTTTACCAGGAAGTAAACGGTCAAATGTATCCTTTGAAAAACGGTGCATTTAATCCACTGTCACTGGTGAAAGTGTCTGGCCTGTAAATGTCGTGGTAAGATAAATGTATTCGTGAAATATTTTCACGAGTCAACTAAAGGAAACAATTTTTATAACAATAAAATTTAAAGCCATGTTAAGCGGAGTATTAGATTTCATTGCCTCAGTAATAAACTTATTCTGAGCTAATTTTTGAAATTACCTGAACATCTTTGTTCATTCTTCAGTTCAAAAAATGGCCCTGCCGCAAGGCAGGGCTTTTCTTTTAGTATTCACCCGGCAGCATCAGGCAGCCATCCACCAGCCAAAGCGTGGCAAGATCATAAGGAAAATCACTGAAGGGGATTTCCTGACTTGTTACTTTGTTGTGGTTGCCATCTGTTGCAAGAATTGTAAAGGCATTGTCCTTTACTCTCTTTAAATCCCACACCTGGAACCGTTCAAGGTTAATATCTCTGTGGCATTGATGGCTAATGATTAAATCAATGAGCCAGTAAGCTCCGCAGCCCTCTGCTAATTCTTTCACACCATCCGTATAAAGAATCAGGGAAGGTTTGTGGCAAAAGAAATTTTCTGGACCGTTGTGAGAACCGAAGAAGTGATTTGCATTTTTCATTGTAATAAAATTTATTTTAAAAGAAAAAAGGAAAAAAAAGAAAGCATTTACATCAGGCGGCGGGGCTAAAAAAACAAGGAGGAACGGAATAAATGATGGCTTTGTGCGGTGGGGCTGTGTTTATGCCGTAGTTCCTTGTTTTTTTTAAAGCAAGGGGCTGTGCCAGCCGACTAACATGCTGTACTTTTTTGATTCTTTAGAAATAACTTTAGTGTATGACATTTCAGGAATTAGAAAAGACATTAATAAAAGGAAAGAGAATCCTTCAACCAATAACAAATGGGAATGTAATTGAAAGCAAGGAAGGATATTATTCTATCTGGATTACTAATACAAAAAAACTGCCTCCAGCATTTCACAATGAATTAGTAAGAAAGAAGACAAATCTTCTTTACATCGGGATAGCCAGCGGTTCTCTTTTAAAAAGATTGTATTTGCATGAACTCCAACACAGAAACCCTGCTACATTTTTCAGAAGTATAGGTGCTATATTGGGATACAGGCCAGACCCTGGAAGCCTTGCAGGTAAAAAAAATCAGAACAATTACAAATTCAACAAAGAAAATACAAAAGCAATAGTTGAATGGATAAACCATAATCTTGAAATTGCTTTTCATTACTGCCCTACTGCCCATTCAACGATTGAAATAAATCTCATTAAGAAATACGGACCACTTCTTAACTGGACCCATAATCCAGAACCCTTCATGCCTTTGAAAAAACTGAAAGATGAATGCCGGTTAATAGCCAGAAATTAAATTTGAAAACAAGGAAGATCCGTTTAATGTGCCGGTTTGTTACAGTACGGATATGTACCAAAGATGCACCGGCTAAACTTACCTATAGATCAGTAATGCTTTCTTGGAAGCGATAGCAAATGTGTCAAGCCTGCCGGTAAAAGCGCCTGCGGCAAAAAAGAAGCATAGCCGTGCCGCACACTTGTCGGCACTGTGGTGTTGGCGAGCCGTTAGATGGCCGCCGGAGAGAATGAGGAACGAATGAACGGAGGCGGACAGCGAGCCCCCACAAAGGGGCTGGCAGTAAAGCCATGAGGAACGAATGGCGATGCCAGCTCCATAGGAAGCCGCCGTAGTAAATTTCCCGTCAGGGTACGGAGGCGGCTGAACTATGCAAGTGAACCTTAGCGATGCTTTGCGAAATGGAGGTACGACATGAGCAATTAGCAGGCGCAAGGTGAACGCAGCCTTAAGTGGGGCTGCCGGCGAGCAAAATAAAAGAGGGCAGCGGGTGGACTGAACGCTACTGAAGTGAATGAATGACGTAGTGAAGCGGAATGGAACCCGGTGAGTATTGTAGGGATGGCTTGCGGAAAGGCAGGTGCATTCCCAAGTGTATTGCTTTTTGTGTGTGGCTTGGGATGCCCTGCCTTGGAGCAAATGGTTGAGTTGCGAACGTGGTGTAATGAAGCGGAACGAAGGAAGAAATGAACGAAGTGGCGTGAAGAACACAGTAGCTGCCGTGAGGAATGAGGAGGAACTGCAAGCAGCATGACAAACTGCGTAGCGAAGCGGAGCACCCGAAGGGCATTGCAGGTGCAGCAATACCATAAAAGTTTATAAAAAGATTTTTTGCTGCTGCTGCAATGGTTTGGCATGATTGCTTGCTGACGACGAATGACGAACACCTATTTACCGGCGAAGCGTGGGCTTTGTGCGGTGGAAAAAGAAGCGATGGTTGGCAGCTTCCCGGTCTGGATTTGTGGGTGGCTCCGGGATGCTGCCGTTGGGGCAATCGGAGCAGGATGTTGAATGCCGGAAGGCTACCGACTGAATGAGTGAGTGCAGCGGAGGGACGGAGCAAACGAACGAAATGAAGAAGGTGGCCGTAGGCAGTACGGAATCATTCCAGTTTCCTTATCAGTGAATCAAAACAAAAAAAAGCCCCGAAGGGCTAAAACTAAGGAAGCATTGCTAACCAACGCTTAGAACCTGGAGGCGGATAACGATAACGACCAATTACAACGCCATAACTAACATAAATATGCCAACCATTAGCAGCGCAAACCCAAACCTGACAAGAAGCAGTGTAACAGAATAAATGATACATAACATAAAATTTTAAAAATGATAAAATAAATATGTAGCATCACTACGGCCTAAGACAAAACAAAAACCAAATAAAAACCATAGTACTACTGTTCAAAATCTTTGCTGAAGTCTTATTTTTATTTTTTTACAGATAAACTTTCTATCAACGAGCTGTAAGTAAAAAATAAAAATAAGAGAGAGGGTGAGATATAGTTTAGCCGACTTGTTTAGCCTGGTTTATTTGATTTTTTTTTGGCTGGCCGTAACTTTGTGTAATATTTGTTTTTGATTTTCCACCCGAAGCCCACAGTAATAAAATCTAAAAGATAGCACTAGTTAGGACCACGCCAGAAGGCTTTCGGAATTTAAAAATGGGATGTTGCAGCCCAGGTGCGTTGGTTTCGGCAGTTCTTGCCTGGTCGTTAGTGAGTGACTATGCAACTGCTGCGACCCGGGTAAGTACTGCCGGGTGTGCAAATTGGAAAGGGATGTTGTAAGCCGGAAGGCGGCCTACGGAAGTGCAAGGCGGAAGAACGAAGCTGCTTTATGGTTATGTAGGCTTTATTGGAAATAAAAAGGATAAAAGAATTAAGACTTATGCCAAAATATACCTGATAACCAGAAATCAGTTCAATTATCTCTTCGCTAATGAAAATGGACGGGATAATGTTACTATAGATTATGAAACTTTACATAAAGAGGGGAAGCTGGATTTAAACCATGGTTTTTAAAATAGGTTGGTCCTATTGGAAAATTCATTAGAAGGTTTATCAAATAATGTTATCGTAGACAGCATACAAATTACTAAAGAAGAAAGCGACAGTCTGCATGGCAGACAATCCTCAAAAAACTGGTATCAATATGACCGTAGGGTAGTGTTTCTATTTGGAGGAGGGGCTTCTACAAATTGCATTTTCTGTGCAGCAATTCCTATGCAATGGCAACCCTTTTATACTAACTGTGGTGATGAATTTCTTTTTGTCCTTTTAAGGTTAGTAACCCATTTAAAAAATGCTTGAAAACTTCTTCGGTTACCTGTTTTGTATTATACTTACCCGATGGAAATATTGATGTATTTGAAATAACGGACAGCGATTCTAAAAAGAACTTAACAATGACATCGACATCAAAATCCTTTCTGAATAATTCTTGTTGGATACCGCATTCAATATTTTGTTTAAGCATATTATAGAGATACCCGTTCTTATATTCATTGAGTTTGTAAAATGTGGCAGGTTGATATTTTTGCAGGTCATGTACAAACCTGTTGTCTATCTTTCTATATAACCCTTCCATTTCAGCCATTGTTAGTATCAGTCAGGGAATTAGTTTTTCATTTTTATACTTTTCATCGCCAAACAACAGCATGTTCCTTGCTATTTCTCCATCAATAACGGCTTCTACCAAAGCGTTTTTATTAGGATAATGTAAGTAGATTGTTTTTTTGCTTATGCCTGCACGTGTTGCTATATCATCCATGGTTACGCTATGAATACCATAATGTATAAAAAGTTCGCAGGCCATAATATTAATTCTTTCAGGAACTTCCAAGTTGCGATTGTATATTTTTGATTTTTAAAATGTAGAGCAAAAATTTCTTCTTTTTTGAAAATTGTCAGGAGCCTCTCCCCAAAAAAAACTTACCCATCCCCCATATGGGTTGCAATTAAAATAGTTTGTATACAAATTATTTTACAGTTAATAAATCCACTTGTTATTTTTATTAATAAAGGTTGTGTACCAAATTTCCCGAATGTAAATACTTATTCATGGGTATAACTAAAACCGGAATAGTTGAATGGCGTATAACATATTCAGCCGTACTGCCCATTACAATCTGTAAAATACCAGTTCTGCCATGTGTCCCCATAACAATAACTGACACCTCATTTTCTATAGCTTGTTTAATTATTTCACTGCCGGGGTTGCCCAAAACTGCAATTGTTTCAATTTGTATTTTCTTAAATTGCTCTTTTATTTTGTTTTGCTCGTTTGTCACATATTTTAAATCCTCTTCCCAATGCGTTGTTGCTTCAATTACTAATTCAGGCATTATAAAATTGAGCTTGTTGTCAATTACAGTAAGCAATATTATTGGACCTGAGATCAATTCGGCAAGCCGGATACCTTTTTCAATAATCATATCTTTCCCATCCCCCATATGGGTTGCAACTAAAATAGTTTGCATACAAATTATTTTACAGTTAATTAATCCACTTGTTATTTTTATTAATAAAGGTTGTTTACCAAATTTCCCTAATGTAAATACTTATTCATGGGTATAACCAAAACCGGAATAGGAGAATGTCGTATGATATATTCCGCGGTGCTGCCCAATACCATGTGTGATAACCCGGTGCGTCCGTGAGTACCTATTACAATTATTGAAGCTTTGCTTTCTATAGCATATTCAATAATATCTTCCTTGGGGTCGCCAATAAATACAACCACTTTTATGTTTAATTCAGGATGATTATCTTTTATTTCTTCCATTGCTCTTTCAGCCATGTCTTTCCTGGCATCCCATTGGTTGCTGAAGTTCATACCAATATCTGCAGGAATATAATCAATATTTTTGTTGATTATAACTACAAGCTCTACTTCAGCTATGAGGTTTTTAGCCAAAACCAACCCTGCATTTATGATAACATCTTTTTCTTTACTTAAATCTGTTGTGATTAATATTTTATTCATGTACTGGTATTAAAAATTGGTTGATAAATAAATTGCATTTAATGATGTGGCACTTTCTTAATTGAATTAATAATCATATTTTTTACTGCTGTTTTTCTTCTCTGCATATAATCTGTCATATAACTGTCGTTAACGTCAAACAGTTGAGCCAGCAGCGGCCTTGCAACCATCGGGAAAATACAAAGCGAAAAAATATTCATAAATAGCAGAACGGGCTCAATTTTCCTGATTGTTTTGTTATTAATATTCCTTTGTATTTCCCGGATGAATAATTTTATTTTTTCTTTTTGTTGTAGCCAGATTTCTATTTTTAGCCGACTGGTGTCTTTTTCTATTTCATCAAAAATGAAAATAGATAGATAGGGATTTGCAATTTGTATTTCAATCAGTTCGTCACATAGCATTTTTATTTTACTAAAAATATCCAGGTCATCCAGTTTTAGATAATCAGCAGGTGGAAAGAGTTTCTCCAGTGCATTTTCAAACACTAATGAAAACAGGTTTTCTTTGCTGCTATAATAGTAATATAGCATTGCAGGATTGACATTGGCTTCTGTTGCTATATTACGGGCTCTTGCACCAGCGAGGCCCTTGGTTACAAAAATCTTTGTAGCAGCAGCAAGTATTCTTTCTTCGGCAGATGATTTTATTTTTTTATGTTTCATCATGAATTATTAATTTTCGTTGAAGAAATTTAATATCCTTTTACTCCAAATGTATTTCGATTTTTTCACCGCTGTGCTTTTTATCATTCTTAATCAGCAGGATGATGGGGATACATACCAGTATAGTTAACCCTACGGTCCAAAATACATTGTCGTAACTGATAATAGCCTGCTGATTAAACAAAGACAGATCCATTACTTTATACGCCATTTGCTGTGCATCCTCTTTAAAATATCCTTGCGAAATAAAGTTTTGGGAAATCAGGCTTGCCCTGTCCTGGAAATTTTCGTTATAAATATTATAATGCTGCAGCAGGTAATTATCATTGGCTGCATTTCGGTGCGTAAGAAATACATTCATAACAGCAATACCAACAGCACCACCTAACTGGCGCATCATATTACTTAACCCTGCTCCCTGGGAAAGGTCCGACCCTTTTAAACCCTGAACGGCAAGTACCATTACAGGAGACATCATAAAACCAATACCAAACCCACGCAAAATAAAAGGCCAAAAGAAGTTACCTGTAGATGAGTCCGGAGCTGAAAAACTCATTAAGGTTGAAAATGCAAAAATCATAATTCCCCCCGTTATCATAATTGCTTTAGGGTTAAATCCTTTGGAAAGCAATCTTCCGACAATGGCCATGGAAATAGCAGAGGCTAAGGCCCCGGATATTAAAAAATTGCCGGTCATGGTTGCAGTCCAGCCCAAACCAATTTGTGCAAACAGGGGGAAAACAAAAACAGTGGCCAGTAAGATTAATCCAACAATAAAATTTAACATAGAGCCCAAGGCCAGGTTCCAGCTTTTTAGCAAACGTAAGTTTACAGCAGGGTAAGCGAAAACCCACTCTCTCCAAATAAATCCAACAAATGCGATTATACTGACTATTGTTAGCAATAAGATTTCCTTACTCTCGAACCAATCGTTTTTTGTGCCTTCTTCTAATATATATTGCAGGCTGCCGACGGCAATAATTAAGAGAAATATTCCGGCCCAATCAATTTTTGCAGGCCTTTTTGCCCCCATACGATCCTTAACAAAACTCCAGGAAAGATAGGCAGCCATGATACCAATAGGGATATTGATGAAAAAAATCCAATGCCAGGAATAATTATCTGTGAGAAACCCACCTAATGTTGGCCCGAAAGTAGGGCCGAGAATTACCCCCATTCCAAAAATAGCATTGGCGGTATTTATTTTTTCCGGTGGAAAAGCCTCAACAATTATCGTTTGTCCAATCGTAAGTAATGCTCCTCCTCCAATACCCTGGATAAACCTCCAGATCACCAATGTAACTAAAGAGTCGGCAGTGCCGCAAAAAAAGGAGGCCACTGTAAATATCAAAATGGAAATCGTAAAATAGTTCCTTCGGCCAAATAAATCACTCATCATACCCGCCAATGGAATCATGATAACATTAGAAACAGCATAGGCGGTAACAGCCCAGGCAATTTCAGTGGTGGTTGCTCCTATACTTCCGCTGATCTCCCTTAATGAAACATTCACAATAGAGGTATCAATCAATTGCAGTAATGCGGCACTGATTGCAGTAATTACTAAAATTGCCCTTTCTGCACCTACAGGGTATTGAATTAGTTCTTTTGCTTGCATACTTATTTTA
Source organism: uncultured Ferruginibacter sp. (assembly GCA_964491955.1). Lineage (GTDB taxonomy): Bacteria > Bacteroidota > Bacteroidia > Chitinophagales > Chitinophagaceae > Ferruginibacter. The sequence continues at coordinate 367 of CAZBIK010000100.1, read as the reverse complement.
TTTCTACATCAACAAATGCACTTAGACCGGGAGTCAGAAAATAATCTTTAACGTCTGCCTTGTCCAATTTAATTCTAACAGCAACCCGCTGGGTAACTTTTACAAAATTCCCAGTTGCATTATCCGGTGGCAATAATGAAAATTTAGCACCGGTTGCACCACCTATGGATTCCACCGTACCAGTAAGTTTTAATTTATCATAGGCATCCAGCTTTATCGAAACTTTTTGCCCCACCCTTATTTTATTTAACTGGGTCTCTTTAAAGTTTGCTACCACCCATAAATTATTATTTTCAACGGCTGAGCACAATGGTTGCCCATATTGAACCAATTGGCAAACTTCTACATTTTTTTTAGACACTATGCC
>CAZBIK010000099.1:0-11150 GCA_964491955.1 uncultured Ferruginibacter sp. | reverse complement strand
GCATCATTCACTTCAATCTCAATTCCGTTATTAATTTCGGGAAAAAAAGCAAGCGAATCAGCCAGAATTTCGGCGCAAATATAGTCTTTATATTGAATTAAAGAAGGCTGAATTCCCCCATTTTCACTTATCATTACATCTATCCTGTCGGTCAGGTTAAATCCACTGTCTTTCCTGATATTTTGTACCCGGTTAATAAATTCGCGGGCATCCCCTTCTTTCTTTAAATCATCCGAAATCATTATATCTAATGCCACTGTTAAAGGGCCTTTTACAGCAACTTCATAGCCAGGGATCTCATCTGTTGTTATTTCCAGGTCCTCGGCAGTTATGATCACCGGCTCATCACCGGTGTTTTTATGATCGGGGTTAAGGAGATATTCATTTTCCAGCACTTTGTCAATGGTTGCATTGTCAAAAGCCACAATTTGTTCAGCCGCCCATTTCATTTTTGGCCCCAGTTTTTTACCCAGGGTCTTAAAATTGGCCTTGGCCTTTTTCTGTATAAAATCATTTTCAGCGCCCAAAACATCAATTTCTTTAATATTTGTTTCGGCTTTAATGATGACTGATGCTTTTTTGATCCGGTCAGCCATGGCATTATCCAATGCCGGGATCAGTACTTTTTGCAGGGGCTGCCTTACTTTAAGGTTTACCTTTTTGCGAAGTGATAAAATCAGGGAAGATATATCCTGGGCCAGCTGCATTCTTTTTTCCAGGTCAATATTTATGACTGTTTCATCCGGTTTTGGGAAATCGGTAAGGTGAACAGAAGCAGTTGCAAAACGGTTTGAAACGGTATTAAGGTTATTAAACAACCAGTCCGCAAAGAAGGGTGCAACAGGGGCCATCAGTTTGCAAAGCGTTTCCATGCATTCGTACAGGGTTTGATAGGCGCTGATCTTGTCAAATTCATATTCACCTTTCCAGAAACGGCGGCGGCTCAATCTTACATACCAGTTACTCAGGTGTGCGTCTACAAAATCTTCAATGGCACGGCCCGCCTGGGTGGGTTCGTAATCATCAAAATTTTCCTGCACATTTTTTATCAATGAGTTGAGGGATGACAGGATCCACTGGTCGATCTCGGGCCTGTCTTTTAACGGGATATAGGTTTCTTTAAAGGCAAATCCATCTACATTAGCATACAAGGCAAAAAACTGGTAGGTATTATACAGCGTTCCAAAAAATTTGCGCTGCACTTCCTTAATGCCTTCCACATCAAACTTTAAACTGTCCCAGGGCGATGCATTGGTGATAAGGTACCATCGTGTTGCATCAGCGCCAAAATGGTCAATGGTAACAAAGGGGTCTACCACGTTGCCGAGGCGTTTGCTCATTTTATTGCCGGCCTTATCCAAAACTAGGCCATTGCTCACAACGGTTTTGTAGGCAAGCCCGGCCCTCCCACCAACCAGGGGGGGATTTTTAGAGTTCACGGAATTAAACTCTTTTATTTTTTCTTCAACGCTTTCTTTTAATAGTGCAGCCAAGGCATGTAAAGTATAGAACCAACCTCTTGTCTGGTCAACACCTTCAGCAATAAAATCGGCAGGATAACTTTTTGAAAAGGCTTCTACATTTTCAAAAGGAAAATGCCATTGTGCGTATGGCATGGCACCGCTGTCGAACCAAACATCGATCAGGTCGGGTACACGCTGCATGGGTTTACCCGAAGGGCTTACCAGCGTTATTTCATCTACATAGGGTTTGTGCAGATCAAGGATCCCTTCGTGCAGGTAATGTTTATTGGTTTCGCCGCCCAGTACTTCAGCAGCCTTTTTAATTTCGTTGTTCAGTTCTTCAACACTGCCAATACAGATCTCTTCTTCTCCATCTTCGGTTTTCCAGATGGGCAGGGGAGTACCCCAAAAACGGCTGCGGCTCAGGTTCCAGTCCACTACGTTCTCCAGCCAGTTTCCAAAGCGGCCGGTACCGGTATTGGCCGGTTTCCAGTTGATGGTTTTATTCAGTTCCACCATCCTTTCTTTAACGGCCGTGGTTTTAATGAACCAGGCATCCAGCGGGTAATAAATAATGGGTTTATCGGTGCGCCAGCAATGCGGGTAATTGTGTTCGTATTTTTCAACTTTAAAAGCACGGTTCTCTTTTTTCAGTTTTACGGCGATGTCGATATTTACATCCACATAATCTTTTTCGTCCTTATAATTTTTTACATAGCGGTTGCTGAATTCACCTACGCCTTCCACAAACTTTCCCTGTTTGTCAACCAGCGTTAAAATACCGATATTGTTTTTTTGACCGATCCTGAAATCATCTGCACCAAAGGCAGGCGCGGTATGTACAATACCAGTACCATCTTCAGTGGTAACAAAATCACCAAGGAGCACCCTGAATGGTTCTGCACCCGGGGTGATCTCCAGGATCTTTTCCAAAGTGTTTGCTTCGGAAGGGAGGAGTTGTTCGTATGGTAACCCTTCCAGTTCGATTCCTTTAAATTCAGCAAGTATTTTCCAGGGTAGCAGTTTTACTTCTGCAGTATAATTTTCAAGATCACCGTTTTCTCCTTCGGCTTTAAAATATTTGTTAACCAAAGCTTTTGCAAGAATAACATTGATTGGAAGATGCGTATAAGGATTGAATGTCTTTATCAGCACATAATCAATATTTGGCCCAACAGTTAATCCAAGGTTTGAAGGAAGTGTCCAGGGAGTGGTTGTCCAGGCCATGAGGAAGACCTCCCCTAAATCCCCTCCCAAAGAGGGGACTTTAGACTCTGCAATTGCAGAGTAGATTTTAGAAATAGCAGGGTGTATCAAGCCTCCCCTATGGGGGGAGGTTTGGAGGGGGCTTTTGGGGATGTAGAACATCGCCACCGCACTCGTATCCTTTACATCCTTATACGTTCCCGGCTGGTTTAATTCATGTGATGATAAACCCGTTCCGGCTGCAGGTGAATAAGGCTGAATGCTCACACTTTCATACAGGTATCCTTTTTTATACAATTCACTCAGGCACCACCACAATGTTTCAATATAGTTATTTTCAAAAGTTACGTAAGGATTTTTCAAGTCAACCCAATAGCCCATTTTCTGGGTGATGTCATCCCACTTATCTTTAAAGCGCATCACCACTTCGCGGCATTTTTTATTGTAATCCTCAACAGATATTTTTACCCCGATATCTTCCTTGGTGATGCCCAGTTCTTTTTCTACACCCAGTTCAATGGGCAGGCCATGGGTATCCCAGCCGCCTTTGCGTTTTACCTGGAAACCCTGCATGGTCTTATACCGGCAAACCAGGTCTTTTAATGTACGTGATATAACATGATGGATACCGGGCATGCCATTGGCACTTGGCGGGCCTTCGTAAAACACAAAGGGCGTTTTTCCTTCCCTGAGTTCAACACTTTTTTCAAATGTGTTCTCTTTTTTCCATTTGGCCAGTATCTCTTCGCTGATGGAAGGGAGGTTTAATTGTTTGTATTCGGTGTATTTGCCACTCATATATGATCTTTCATTCTTTTATGTCTACGGGTCCAGGTTACCTGAAATCTATTTATTCTAATTACCTGTAATCCTTTTTTAATAAGTGTGCAAAGGTAGTAAAATAGCAGGGTTTCATCATATGGCTTATTTGATCATGTGAAGCATAATTACCATGCAGGTTTTGGTAATTATACGAAGCATCAATTTCTCAAAATCGTGAAAGCCCCAATGGCAGATATTCTTAAAGCTAGTTATCCACATTAAAGGCTTTTTGGCACAGAATTCGCAAAGTTATTTTCAGCAATAAAAATACTGATGTCGCAATATAACAGTTTAATGATTTTTGCTGGTTTAGGGTTTTATTAGGGTAAAAGACGGGAGTACTCTTATTCCCGTCTTACTTTTAAATATGCCCTGGTTTGCCGGCTGCAAAGTCCCGTTTTAATATTCTATCCTATGTTACTGGTTGATGCTGAATATCCGATGAAGATCAAAAATGACTTACCAAAGAAAGAGTTATTAAAATAAGGATCAATTAAGTAACAATCCCAAAGAAAAGGTCCGCTTACCAGCGGACCTATTTTATTAGTTGATCACAGGAATTATTTGACCAGGCTGTATTTAAACTCCGGTTTGCCCCTGGTACCGCCATCGGTACCAATACCCATAGCCACGCATTTAAATTTATAATAATTGCCGGCAGCATCTTTTATAACATAAAACCTGTCTAACCGTGCACCGGTAGCTGGTTGTGTACTTCTCCAGCTGCTGCCAATGGCCCATTTGTTTAAAGATGGTACTGTATTAACGATACTGTCTTTATTAAAAACCGTATAGGCCGCCGCAGCCGCAGCAGCATCTGCATAAATTTTTGTGGCCACGGTTACACCAGATAAATAATTTATAGCGATCAGGTCGGAGAAATTATAGGGCACAGGGCCTGCACCAAAATTTCCTTCAAAAACAGAATAACTCCAAACCAGGTCCCATTTATCCTTTTCAGGCTGGGCCTCAACAATGCCGTTTTCAAATGAGATACATTTAAAATGATATGCGGGGTCTTTTGGAACCTGTATGATCTTAAATGTTGCTTCCTGTATGCCTGCATACTGCACGGTATAACCACCTGTAACATTGCGCAGTACCCTCAATTTAATCCATGGCCTGGCTGCAATACCACCGCCGGTACCCCGGTTCAGGATAATTACTTTATTATCGGCATCGGTTGCAGATACAGCAGGTATTACTGTTTTGGTCAAGTCTCCGGAAATGTTATCAAACCAGGCCAAATGCTCCGGCAGTGGATTAAACTGGCTGGTTGCCAATGTTAAACCAATGGTATCAGCAGCCACAACTGTGGCCAGGTCGGTTTTGTTTAAAACCTTCGCCCCTGCACAACTGCTGTTATTTAATATTACCCTGAAATCTGCACCACTGTAGAACCCAAGGTCCCATCCGGCACGTAAAGCTGTTGTTTGTTTGTCTTCAGACAGATCCAGGTACACCGAGTTGCCTGCAATACTCCCTGCTTCACTGCCAGCAATGCCATTTAACTGAACCTGTGCTCCGGTTGAAGGCGGAATTACAAAAACCGGGTCTATATCTTTTTTGCACGCGGTTAATATGCCGGCTGCAATCACTGTCAATAATAAATTCTGTAAGCGCATGGTAATTTTTTTTTATGATTGATCATTTATTTTTTTTACTCCATTCCAGGTTAAGGCCAATAAAGAAACTGCGGCCATATCCTATAGCTCTGGAGCCGGCACTGTTGTGAATACCTGATGAAACTGCGGTATTCGCCACATTGGTAACATCAAACAGGTTTTTTATGCCAATGGTAGTACTGATATATTTATTGAAAACTGTTGTAGCTGTAAAGTCTGCCAGGTTGTAATCCGAAACTTTTGTAAGGATCACCGCGGGCTGGTTGTTTAAGGTTCCTGTTGTAAAAGCAGGTTTGGCGCCCACAAATTTATAGAACAGGCCCAGGGTTGTTTTTATGGGGTTTATGGTATAGGTAATATTGCTGTTGATCTCCGGGGTCCATAAAAAATCACGGTTATCTTCTTTTTGGTAATTTTTATCTTCATAAATACTCGCTGCATAAGCAGTATACACAAAACCAAGTGATGCCTGAAGATTCCTGTAGGTTACCCTGTTGTCGAGTGTAACACCAATAGTTTGTGATTTATCAATATTATAATAGCTGTATTCATTTGGATCGTTGGGGTTTGCCACCAGGCTGATCTGGTTATTGAAGGCATTGTAAAAACCACCCACGGATGTATTGAATTTAATGGCTTTTAGTTTTTCGGGAGACCAGCTCAATGAACCATTGAAACTGTTGGAGTATTCTGCTTTAAGGTCTGGATTGCCTACCAGGTTATGGTTGGCATCAACAAAAAGAAAATACAGTTCACGAAGGGCTGGGGAACGGAAACCATAGCCGTATGATAAACGCAGGTCAAGGGTTTTGCTCAATGTGAATTTGGTATTGAGTGATGGGGTCACCGGCGGTGCATCATAAACCGAGTTTTTAATAAACCGAAGTCCCGGCCTGATGTTTATAGCTGCAGTGGGTTTTATTTCCGAAGAAATGAACAACGCATAATCGGTAATGGATCTATCGCCTGCTATTCTTTCGCCGCTTGCTTTTTCGCTGTTGATATCAACGCCCGCCTGCAGGGAAAGTTTTTCGCCTGCCCGGTAATTGAATGTATTCCGGAAAACGAAGCTGTTGATCTTTGCCAGGTCCTGCTCCCCGTCAAGCATACTCAGTTCATCCGTATTCTTCTGAAAATCGTGTATCGTGGTTTTGGTTTTGCGTTTAAGATCTGTGTATGCAATGATCGTGGACATTTGCAGGTTGCCGCCGAGCTTAAAATCTCCCTGCAACTGGTGCATCAACCGGTCAGTAATATATTTTTGATCCCTGGCTTTGTAATTCTGTGTGATAGCCCCCCTGCTGAGAATGGTTTCATTAAGACCGTCCATCCTGTAGTACACATTGAATTTAGGGTTGTCGTAACCCACTTTAAAATGGCCAAGCCATTGTTCTTTTGGCTTCCAGTCCTTATCCCTTCCATACGCATCACCGCCAAAACCGCCGGCATCATTGTGTGTGCCACCTGCCGTAAATCCCCAGTTATTCTTTTTGTAGTTGATGCCGAAGTTTTGTGTATGTACACCTTTGTAGTTGAAAGGATGGTATTCTGAACCTGCTGTTTCTTCCTGTACTTTTGCCGTTATTGAAAAATGATCTTTTGTAAATTTTTTTGTGATGATATTGATGACACCTGCCAATGCATCCGAGCCATAAGAAACCGACATAGGGCCTTCTACGATCTCAATGCGTTCAATGGTATTTACATCAACCTGGTTAAGGCTTTCACGGGTATCGCCGCGGTCAACCATCGGCACGCCATCCAGTAAAATTTTTACATTCCGGCCACTCATGCCCATTACCTGTACATCGGTTGTACCCAAAGTATTGTCATTGCTGAACCTGAAACCGGGCTGGTTCACCAGCACCTGTTGTACACTGGTGGCGCCGCTTAAGCGGATCCGTTTGTTATTGATCACCCTGACCTGGTAAACTGAGTTTTTAACAGACTGGGGTTTGTACTGGCCGGTTATGATCACTTCGCCCAGGTTTTTAACCGGCAGGGAATCTTCCTGTGCCAAAATTGGGTTTACATATAAAACCGCTATCAGCAGCGTAGTGTTTGTGATGAACTTTTTCATGAATTTGATTTGTGAACCTGAAAATAATTTCTGTTGGTTTTGTGTTTTGGTCATTTGCGTTCACAAAGTTGGTTATGGTTTGCCGGAGAATTATCATGGATTTGTAAAGATGACGGATACCTGTTCAAAGTCATATCATTTTACAGAAAGATGACAGAATAACTGATCTAAATCAAAACAGTTACTGACGGGAATCAGTAACTGCTCTGTAATTATAACAACCAGGTGGTGATCTTACAATTTTGCACCAACCGAAATAAAAAATGTACGCCCATCAGCGGGCAATGCTCCCGGGCCCGGGTAACCACCGGCCCTGCGGGTAAAATAAGTTGTGTTGCCGGCATTATTTATTCCGGCCCTGATATTCAGCCTGGCAGAAAATTTATACACTGCAGTCAGGTCTACAACTGTATATGCAGGGATCAACCCGTTTTGTGCATTGGCAGTTGGGGTAATGGTATTGTTTGCATCTGCAAAAGCATCATCCACATAACTTAACTGCCCGGTCAATGAAACAGTTTTATAAGAAACGGTCATGCCGGTCCGGATGATATGTTCCGGTGCATTCTCCACTTTTTTGTTTTTAAGGTTGGTTTCCACCAGCTGGTTGCTGTTGTTCTTGGTGATCACTTTAAAATTACCATACTGTGCATCTGTATAACTGTAACTTACAAATACACTCAGGTCTGCTTTATTTATTTTATAGCTGAATGCTTTTACCGGGCTGAACTCGATCATGCCTTCAAATCCCTTGCTGCTGCTGTTGCCCACATTGGTCCGGTAATTATAAAAGCTGCCGTCTGTTCTTTGTTGAACAATGGTGCCGATGCGGTTATTGTATTTCAGGAAATAAATACCGGCGTCAAAGAACAACCAGCTTTTAATTTTGCCACGGAATCCCAGGTCGGCATTATAACCCCTGGCATCTTCCAGGTCCTGGTCTATTACATCGGTAGTGGGCGGGGCAGTGAGGTCGGCAAACTGAACCGGCCGGTATGCCTGGGTAATATTTGCATAGATCTCTGCCTGGCTGCCGGTATGGTATTCTGCCCCGATCCCTGCCAGGAAAAAACCCCTTGATTTTTTTTGGTCCTGCAGTATGACTGGCGTACCCGTACCCGAAGATCCGTTTATTCCGCCGGCACTTCCGTTTATATATTCATAACGGATCCCGGGTATGACCAGGAATTTTTTACTTATCCTGAAAATATTTTCTGCAAAAGCAGCCAGGTTGGTTGTTTTAAAATCAATATCCCTGGCCCAGGTATCATCGGTTAAACGCATATCATAATTGGTTCCGGTTGTGCCTTTACCATCAGCAGCATAGCGGTACGTGGCACCTTTGTAAATGCGTATGCCTGCCGAAACTGTTTGTTTTGCATGGAACAAATTATAGTCTGATATAAACCGGGCCTCCAATCCTGCGTTCCGGTATTTATCGGCATTTACATTCCTGTTATTGTACTGGTTTGTTGTATGGTTGATCGTATCTCCAATGCCGATGCCGCCTGCCGGCAAATAACCCACACTGTTCCTGTTGCCAAAAATGCCAAAGGCCTTTACATTCATTCTTGCATGTTTATTGAATTCGTAATTGGCAATGACGGCTGCAGTTGTCCAGGTAATGTCAAACCAGTTCCTGCTGCGGAAACTTTGTTTCACATCCAGCCGGAGTTGTGTATCTGTTAATCCGCCGGGTTGCTGGCTGCGGATATGTGAACGCATCAGTTCAGTTGTTATCGATAATTTTTTATTGATATGGTATGTAAACGTGCCAAAACCTGAATTGGTAAAATAGCTGCTGTTGTTGCGGTACCCATCCGCGTTGCGGTGATCAAAAAATCCATAGTAATGCATTTTTTCAGTTTTACCGCCGATGGCATTATAACTGTTGAACAGCCCGTTGCTGCCAACGGTTTGCTGCGTTTCAAACTCAAATTTTTTGCTGATCTCACTGCCGTTGCGTAAAATATAATTAACCAGTCCGCCAAACTGCGGCCCGTATTGCAGGGCACCCTGGCCACGTACAATTTCAATGCGCTGCACGGCCTGTAATTGCGGGTTGTAATAAGCTTCAGGATAACCGAAAGGGTCGGCTGCAATATCATAACCGTTTTGCCTTACATTGAATTCCCAGCTCCGGTTTGGGCTTAAACCCCTTGCTGCGAGGCCGATCTGTATGCCACTGCCATCACTTTCCCAGATATGGATGCCGGGTACCTTGGCAACAACCTGCCGCATATTGTTGGTTACCACATTGCCGTGTACATTGTCCAGTACGATCAATGCATTTTTTTTACCTGCATAGATCGATGTGCCGACGATCTCGGGCATTTGCTGGATATCACTTTTACTGTAACGGCCCACAACGGTTACATCGGGCAGGTATTTATGAATGGGTTCGGTGCTGTCTTTTTGAATGTTGGAATTATCCTGTGCAGCGATGGTTAAATGTAAACCGATGCATAACATTACAATGCTGATCCTTTTTGCCATGTATATTTTTTAGATGGCAAAACTGCGGGCTTAAAAAATCAAACAGCCGCCTTATCGGGAAAAGGATTTGCGGAAAGAGGAAAACTACCGGAGCAGCAACTCACAGGGCTTGATACCCGTGTGCTTTTTAAAAGCAGTACTAAAATGAGAGATGGATGAATAACCCAGCAGCATGGAAACTTCTGTAACACTAAGGCCTTTGTCGTACAATAAATATTTTGCGTGTTCCATCCGCTGGCTTTGGTAAAAATCAAAAATGGTGGTGCCGAAGATCTCTTTGAAACCTTTCTTTAAATAACATTCGTTGATGGCCACTTTGCGGCTGAGTGCCTTGATGGTAATGGGTTCGCCGATATGCTGCAGCAATACTTCACGTGCTTTGATTATCTTTTCACGGTCTTCTGCATTTTGTAAAAACTTGCAGGTAAAAGATGTTTCCTTGTCATCGCCAAGCATACAATCCATACTGTACAGCAGCAGGATCTGGGTCTGGGCATTGATAAATATATTTTCCCGGGTATCCGTATAGGTATGGTTCAGCAATGCTTCGATGGCTGTCCTGGTTTTTCCGCACAGGGGCAGTTGTTTGGAAAAAGAAGTTTTGTGTTTAAAGGAAAGTACATTTTCAGTCAAACCGTTTTCAGTACTGTTGTTGGTAAACTGCGACAGGTAATTGGGTTTAAAGCTGAAACTCACCACATCGACACTGTCCACTTTTTCAACGCAGCTTTTGCTGGTGCTGAATTTGCAGAAATCACATTCGGTCTGTTTTTGCCGGCAATACACATTGCCGCTTACACAAAAATTCAGCTGCAGGTAATTGGCATCCGGGTTGTTTTTTTCAATATGGTAAACCAGGATGCCGGTATCATCAATATTCCATTGCGGCTGTTTGCGGTACCGGTTAATGGAGTAATGTACCGAGCCCGGTACAATGCGGTCAACATGCAGCAGCACATCCAGGTCATCCTGCATGAGGGGCTGTTTGTGTGCAATGCTTAATATGTCGGGTTGATGATTCATTGAAAAATTTCGATGCAAATATACGAAAGAATGTTTAAACATCATAAGTGGCTTGCCTGGCCGGGTAAATGCCGGATTCATCACATTTGTATGGGCCTGTTACCCGCATGATAAGTTTACCTGGTTTATTGCGAAATAAGGTGAAAATCAGGGTCCAGGATCATCCTAAAATAAACGCCTTATTATTGGCTTAAACCCCTGTTTTTCCGTAGCTTTGCACGAATCAGGATTTTACAAATAAAAAGTGATTTAGAACGACCATATGAGTACAGAAACAGCAGCAGTTCCGGCACCCGCCAATACAGGTTATGGTGCAGACAGCATACAGGTTTTAGAAGGTTTGGAAGCAGTCCGGAAAAGGCCCGCCATGTATATTGGCGATATCGGCGTAAAAGGCTTGCATCACCTCGTTTATGAAGTGGTGGATAATTCCAT
>CAZBIK010000098.1:0-11172 GCA_964491955.1 uncultured Ferruginibacter sp. | reverse complement strand
TCACCGGATTATATTATCAATGGTTGTACTTTACCCAGTTGCTATCCCTGTATCACCAATGTTCCTTCCAGGTGTTATAACATAATTAATTATGAAACCATTGTAGAATTAAGCCCATCCCCAGATGGATTCATAATAGCAAAACAAAGATGTTGCAGGGTTGCGGGAATTTCGAATATACAGCCCCCATCTACAGCTTTTGGGGCCACCTGGACCATAAAAATACCCGGTTCCAATGACGGCCCAACGGCACCGATGAATGCAAGCCCGGTGTTTATTTTTAATGATACGGCTGTTGTTTGTGGTGACAATCCATTTATCATGAATTTCAATGCCACTGATGCAGATGGTGATTCTTTATCGTATTCTTTTGTCGATGCCTTTGATGGTGGTGCCCCGCCAACTCCGGGATCACCAAATCCACCCACAGCCAGCAATCCACCATATATCCCGGTACCTTATATTTTTCCTTATTCAGGCACACAACCATTAGGTACCGGTGTAGTTATCAATCCTATAACTGGTACGATAAGTGGCATAGCACCACCCAATGGTGAGTATGTTATTTGCGTACTGGTAACTGAATACAGGAATGGTGTTTATATTGGTGAAAGCAGGAAAGAACTTCATCTAAAAACCACTCCCTGCGTGCCGCTTGTTGCAAGCCCTAATTTTAATTCAGTTACCTGTGATGGGTTTACGGTTACACTAACACAGAATACTCCCGGCAACCCAGATACTTATTTCTGGGATTTTGGTGATCCTGCAAGTGGCCCGGCAAATTATTCCAATCTGCCAAATCCAACACATACTTTTACGGATACCGGGGTGTTTCAAATTAAGCTGGTCGTTTCAATTGCCGGGCTTTGTATTGATTCCATAATCAAACCCATTGGCGTTTATCCATCTTTTTTCGCGGGGTTCATCACTTCACCACTATTATGTGTAAATGCACCTGTTCAATTTACAGATACCACTTATTTCAGGTACGGTAATGCTATAGCCTGGCGTTGGAATTTTGGTGATGGAACTACCCTTGCAGATACCAGCCACCTGCAAAACCCGGTCTATACATATACAGCTTCGGGTAATTACCCAATAGAATTGATTGTCACCAATGATAAGGGTTGTATCGACACACTTATAAGAAACATTATCATTAATGACAATCCATTACTTACTTTAACAAGTGCCGATTCAACTTATTGCGGACTTGACAGTTTACAGTTGAACGCATCCGGTGCGGGTACTTTTAACTGGACACCAATAACCAATATTACCGGAGGCAATACGGCAACGCCTTTGGTATACCCGGTGGTACCCACCTGGTATACGGCCAGGTTAACCAATGCATCGGGGTGTTTTACCCGCGATTCGGTTTTGGTAACCCCTGCATTCGATCTTACAAATTCGGTCATAGCCAGTGCAATAAATATTTGTGAAGAAGATACACTGCAACTTTCAGGTACAACTAATAAAACAAATAATATCAGTTGGCAATGGTCGCCTGCCGTGAGTGTAGCAACTCCCAATGCTCAGAACACATTGGCGTATCCAACTGTTACAACAAATTATACATTAACAACAACCTGGGGCACACATTGTGTGGCTACAGCAAGTCAGAATATCATCGTTAAACCTTTGGCCGTTCCCAATGCCGGGCCCGATACAGCCTTGTGTAACGGGCAGGCATCCATTCAACTGTTTGCCAGCGGCGGCGATACCTACCAATGGTCGCCAACAACCGGTTTAAGCGATCCCAATATTGCCAACCCCGTTGCTTCACCAACTGTTACAACCACCTATACCGTAACGGTAGGGGTTACCGGCTGTGCAAAAACCAGGGCCGACAGCATGGTGCTCACCGTAAGGACCCTGCCGGCCATCAGCACCACCAATGATACACTCATCTGCATCGTGGACACCCTGCAGCTGAATGCAACCGGTACGGGGAATTTTGTGTGGACACCCAATTACAATATCAGCAATCCCAATATTGCCAACCCGCTGGTGAGCCCCGATGTGGCCACAACATACCGGGTCCGGCTAACCGATAATTTCGGCTGTTACCGGGAAGATACGGTCCGTATTGATGTATTGACCGCTGTTTCCCTCAATGCCGGTGCAGATACCACCATCTGCCAGACAGACGGGTTCTTTTTAAACCCCGTGAGTGATGGATTGTATTACCAGTGGACACCCGCCACGTACCTCAACCTGGCTAATGTGAAGAACCCTTATGCAACACCGCTAACAAACATTACGTATACCGTTGTGGCCAGCGTGGGCGGCTGCAGCAGCCAGGATGATATAAACATCACCGTGGTACCCTACCCGGTAGCCAATGCCGGGCCCGACCGGTCGATCTGTTTCGGATTTTCAACCCAGCTCAGCGCCAGCGGCGGCAGCAGTTATGCCTGGAGCCCGGCCACTTTTTTAAACGACCGGTTCATACCCAACCCAACGGTGAATAATCCGCCTGCCAATATTCAGTACATCGTTTCGGTAAGGGATAACCTCGGTTGCCCCAAGCCTGTAAATGATACGGTATGGGTTTATGTTTCTACACCTGTAGTTGCCAATGCAGGTCCTTCGGATACCACCGTGGTATTGGGCGAACCACTGTATTTGCAGGCCAGCGGCGGCGCCACATATACCTGGAGCCCGGCAACCTGGCTCAATAACCCAACCATTGAGAACCCGGTTGCCCTGCCACAGGATGATATCAGCTATACGGTTACAGCCACTACTGTACAGGGTTGTGTGGACACCGATATCATCAATATTAAACTGTATAAGATGGATCCCGATCTTTATGTTCCATCCGCATTTACACCCAATGGTGATGGAAATAATGATATCCTGAAACCCATTTTGCTGGGCATGCGGGAATTGCATTTTTTCAAAGTGTTTAACCGAAACGGCCAGTTGGTTTTTTACACAACCACAAAAAATGACGGCTGGGACGGCAGGTTCAACGGAAAGGGCCAGGATGCAGGTACCTTTGTTTGGATGGCAGAAGGGATCAATTACCGCGGTGAGCTGCGGCAGAAAAAAGGGACATCCATTTTAATAAGATAAAAGTAAATGAACATAAAATTAAGGGCACAAAGTAATTCAACACTTTGTGCCCTTTGTGTGCACGGGCATGTGTAAAAATGCTGTGCAAATTTGCCCTTATTTTCAACAGCATCCATTACTTTGCAGTTATGAACAAGATCGTAGTAATAACAGGCGCCACATCAGGCATTGGTAAAGCCTGTGCCGAAAAATTTGCAGCTGCCAAATATAACCTCATCATCACCGGCCGGCGGCAGGAAAGGCTGGACACATTAAAAACAGAACTTGAAAAAGCCTTTGGCATTGATGTGCTGGCCTTATGTTTTGATGTGCAGGATAAACATGCAGTTACAGAAGCATTCAGCATGCTGCCGGAAGCCTGGCAACAAATAGATGTGCTCATCAATAATGCCGGCCTGGCCCTGGGCCGCGATTTTTTTGAAGATGCCGATATGGACGACTGGGAAACCATGCTCAATACCAATGTACACGGGCTGCTGTATGTAAGCAAAGCGGTATTGCCTTTTATGATCGCACAAAAAAAAGGGCATGTGGTAAATATGGGTTCCGTTGCCGGCAAGGAAGTGTATGAAAAAGGCAATGTGTATTGTGCCAGCAAATTTGCTGTGGATGCCATTACCAAGGCCATGCGCATCGACCTGCTGAAAAACAACATCAAGGTTACCGGCATTCATCCCGGGGCAGTGGAAACAGAATTCTCCATTGTACGATTCAAAGGCGAAGAAAAAACAGCAAAGGCTGCATACGACGGATATACGCCTTTGACACCCGGAGATATAGCCGATACGGTTTTTTACTGCGTAGATCTACCTGCCCATGTTTGCATCAATGACCTGGTGATCACCTGCACGCAGCAGGCAGGCACTTATTATTTTCATAAAACCAATACATAACCAGGCTTTTACGTAAAAGCGTTTATTTAACCCTGTTGGTACAATATATAAGTAGTTTTACCCGTTGTTGTTTTACCGGTGATTATTGGTAAAAATATAATTTGAAGAACCCGTTATATTTTTATAATTTGCTGTTATATCCATTATCCGTTCGAAATTACCTAATGAAAAACCACATATTCCATACCCTGTTTTTTATCTTACTTGTAACCGGGTACACCGTATCAGCACAGCAGGTCATCCGCCAGCAACCCTGCACTTCCCCAACCATTGTTCAACAGGCTGACAGCATAAGGGTTTTACTGGAAAAACAGGGCTTCACCGTTGTTAAGGAAGCATCCATGCAGATGGTCAGCGAATATGAAATGCCGGTGATCGTTCCGTTAACGGAAGGCAGCTGGTACCAGTTTGTATTTATAGGAGACGTGAGCTCTAAATTATATGAAGTACGCATGTACGACTGGAACGAAAGGCAGGTGGTGTACCAGAAAAAATACTGGGGTGATGTGGATGGCAATGTGATCAGTTATTCTTACATACCTAAGTTTACCGAGTTTCACATGATAAAACCCGTGCAGGTTAATAAAAAGAAAAAAGAAATGTGCGGCTATGTAATGCTGCTGAAAAAAGTTAATTGAACTATTGCCTGGTTTACATACAAAGTCCCCCGATAATCCGGGGGATTTTTTTACTCTCCACCTCTTCGCAAAGCTTCAGTATTCAAGATGGTAATAGATTTGCCACTGAAGCTCAGAAGCACAGAATAAACGCCCGTTTTTTTATGATGCCTGAATAAAAAAAGCACAGAATCAACATAAGTCAATTCTGTGCTTCCGTGCCTCTGTGGCAAATAAGTTAATATTATTGTGTCAGCGATATCCTCACCTGCAACCCTGCCCTGGTATTTACAATGGGGGCGCTGGATGAGATATAAGGATTAACCCTGCGCTGGTCGAAAAATAATTTGATGTTGATGCGGTTGTTCAGGAAATAATCTATCGATGGGGATATGGTAATATCCCTGCTGCCGCCCGTTGCAAAAGTATTGTCCTGGTCTAACCGGCTGTTGGCCGTTACATTATCCCTGATCCTGAAATCGAGGCGGAAGTTGATCTCGTTGTCCAGTGTTTTACCGCCATCCTTATTGAGCCATTTGGGCAGTTTTAACCCGGCCAGCAATTTCAACCCACGCTTACGGTAACCCGCACCTACCACAAATTCGGAAGTACGTACTTCGCTTAACTGGTAATCTACCAGGCTTAAACTGAGCTGCCTTGATTTTGTGTATTCAAACTTGGCCTGCAGCTGGTTGGTCAGCATCATGTCAATACCCACCAAAGGTGAGAACTGCTCACCGATACTGATATTGGGAACCAGGAAGTAAGGCAGGTAATTTTTTGAAAGGGTATCATAGAAAGACGGGTATCCATACCTTGATACATCCTGGTACAGCAGTGCAGAAGTAAATCCATTCATACTGAGGTTGCCGGTGTAACCATGCGATACCGAGAAATTGGAGAATATCTTATCCAGGCCTTTTATCCTGCTCAAACCGTTGTAATCAAGCCTCCAGTTAAGTTTTGGTTTGATACCCCGGAATGGATTTGATTTTACATTCGGGTTGCTTTGCCTGATCAGGGAAACTGAATTGGGGTCTTCACCGGTATACGCAGCAATAAATGCAGGTATCAATACATCAATGGCATATTTGCCGTAGCCGAAATAATAGCCTTCGGCATCCGGCGTAGTTTGTCCATTGATCACATTATAGGTATTGGCCTTACCCAGCCTTTCGGATAATATTACCCTGTAGTCCTGGAATTTTTTAAAGGTGGCCGATATCCGGTTTGGATCAAATTTGCCAAACAAGGTTTTAAAGGCCACATAAGAAACATCAAAACCGCCGCCTGCATAAGGATTCAGGTGCTTGAAGCTGTGATTGGTTCCGCCGCTGGTATCAATGTAACGGAAGGTCTCCGTATAATTTTTATTGAACGTCTTGCTCATGTTCAGCGTGATGTTCAAATCGCGTATGGGTTCCAGTTGGGCAGACAGGGTAATGCGCTGGTCAAAGTTCTGCCTGAAAATGGAATTGAACGTGGTATCCTTCGTTATCCATCCTTTTGTGGCAGCTGTGTTCATCCAGGTAGTATCCGGCTGTCGGCCAAGGATAAAATCAATGCCCGGCGCCATGCTCTTCCAGTTTTGCCCAAAATATTTGGTACTGTCGGTATAACCCGGCAATCTTGTTTGTGCATTTTCAGATATGGAAAAACTTGCCTGCTTTAAACTGGTTGCCAGTTTTCCGAATATCTTCTGCCCGTTGCTTACATATGGCATGGCGGTCTGGTCGATCCTTTTACGCTTCTTGACAACTTTTTTGCCATTCTTTTTTATGATCGTGTCCTTGTACCTGGTGATCCTGCCGCGCCATTTTTCACGGTCTTCTATATTGCTCGGCGCTTCCAGTTGCCTCAGCCATTTTGATTTCTGGTACAGGCGGTTAAAATCAAACTGCGCCGTTGCTTCGCTCTGCTGGTTGTTCTCAATGATATTGCCCAGTTCTACAGCAAGCCTTGATGCCCCGATCCAGTTGTATCCTGCCTGGTAACGCACATTGACAGTGGTCCAGTCGAGTAACGGGAATTTAGCAGTGGGCAAGGTATAGGTAAAATTGGCCGATTGGGTATAGGTTGTATTGCGACCGCCTTTCAGCAGGTTACGCCATACCGTATCTTTCTTTTGCTTGGTATCGAGACGTCCTTCCGGCTCATCGATACGGCTGTTGTTGATCGCTGTAAAATCAAAATTCAAACTACGGGTCAGGTTCCACCTGAAAATATAATTGCGCTGGAACGTATAATACTTGTCGTAGGTTTCGGGAATTGAATATTTTGATGCCCCGATACTGCGTGGCCGTATGGCTCCAAACTGCCGGTTCACATCAGCGCGGAAACTTAACTGCGAAGGGATCAGGTTAATATTGAAATCCTTCACCAGGTCGAACCAGTGTGTTTTTCTTTTGGTAAAGAACTTGATCTTCTTGAACGGTTCAAAATATTTTGGCTGCGGTGCAAAATTATAGCCCAGCCCGTACCGGTGCCGCGTTATTTCATTACTCTCGATCAAAGGGGTATGGCTCTTTATTTTGAGGTAAGAATAACTGATATCGAAATTGGAAATGTCGTAGATCTTGGGCGCCTTGGTACTGGTCCTGTTCTTACGCACATTGGTAAAATTCAAAGTGGTGGTTGATGTAAAATCGATCGCACTGTTCCTGATGGAATCCCTGTTTTCGGACGGTGCATCTTTTAATTTCTGCTTCAGTTTCACATCCATATCATACGGATCGTACTCGGGTGTACTTACTGCCTGCGAATAACTGGCAAAAACGGGTATTGACAAAGCGGCTTTTGGCGGCAGTAATTTACCCAGTTCCAGGTTGGTGGTTACATCAAACTGGTAAAAATTATCGCGGTAGCGTTCGTTGATCCGTTGCTCCAGTGTACCAAAACCTGTACTGTGAATATTACCCGAAACGGATAAGGTTCCCAGGTCGGCGAGGTTCAGGTCGATCCTGCCCAATGCGGCAAAACCGCCTTTTTCATCTATAGAAGACAGGCGCAATTCATTGACCCATATTTCCCCGCAGGCTGTACCAACAGCATTTGTATTCTCTACCCCGATCATGATGCCCCTGATCTCGGCCAGGTTTGGATTTCCCATTACTGAGAACACATGCCCGTTTTCCTGCAACTGACGGTAAATGACCGCAGGGGATGCTGCAAAATCATTGTTGCGCGACTGCTTTAATTTAACAAGCGTTTGCAGGTCCACATACAGCGAATTGCCCGGTATCCACAGTGTATCATTATAGGCTGTGGAATTGGGGTCGAATAATGCACCTGCATTCAGCGGTGTAAGGTTCAATGGTATCCTGATCTCGTAAAAATTATTTACAAAATCGGTACCCATGCGTATGACCGCAGTAAGGTCCTTGTCTACCAGCGCAGAGCCCGTAAGTTTTTTCTCTGCGTGAATATACATCTGCAGTTTACGGAACTGGCGCAGGTCCCTGTTGGCAAATGTCTGCTGCACGGCACGGGCGTCATTCAAAGCCAGGTCGCAGAACTGTAAACTCAGAGCCTGTTCATTCAGCAACAGGTTAACCCCGTTGTTGCTTAAGGTTTGAACCCTTTCAATTTCGGTTGGTGTGCGGTAAGGTAAAGGTGTGCGTTTATCATTCTCCTCAATATTTACGGCGCCCTGGTTAAAGGTTGTAGCAGCTGGAGGCAACGGTGTATATATTCCCGATGTATCGATCTTATAGTTGAATTTACGCCAAACGTTGCGGGTTAACTGCAGTTCACCAAAACGCATGACGACACTGTCCTCAAAATCGGTCATGAACATGCGTATGAAACGGATGGATTTAAAGTCGGGTATGTTGCCGATCTTACGGTCGTACGCACCGATCGGGATCCGGAACTGGTACCAGGTCTCATTGCGGGAAGTACTGTTTGCCAGGTTAACAGTTACCGATTTTTTATCCACGATAAAATTGGTGCCAATGGCCATTTCAGGCTGGCCGGGTGGCTTTATATCCACGATATACTGAAAATATTCTTCGGTCTGGTTTAACGTATTATCACGGTTCAGGTCCTCCGAATCGGGATATAATGTTGCTGCTGAAGTAAATGTTGAACCCGTTGTTGCAACAGGTGAATTCCCTTCGGGATTATTGAATTGCTTATACCGGCTTAAAATGCCCAGCCCCTGCTGGTCCAGGTCATCGCCACGGTAATGATGATAATTGTCATTGGAAGGATCAGCCAGTGCCTGCTGGTATGCGGCTGCTGAAACAATGCCCTGCAATTGCGCCAAATATGCCTGTCTTTTATTAACCTCAGCCGTATCGTCCAGGCCGTCAAAACCGATATCCTGGTATTTCCTGTCGTCGGGATCGTTGCTGAAAGCATTGGTCACCTGTACCGTATTGATAGGCACTTTTCCCCAGTTTGAATTTTCAACCGGTGCCGGTGCATTGGGTGTAGGCATACCGTTTTCATAAAACCTTTTGCCGTCCTTTAAAACGTCTTCTGAAATATTGCCCAGGTTAAAATATAATTTACCACCGGTAGAGTTGCTCTGTACCAGATTTTTTGCAGGAAAATCAATGAACGGGTCCTGCAACCAGAATTCAATGAATTCAATATTGGCTGTTTCAAAATCGGGCTGGTCGATACTGCGCATTAAACCACCCCAGCGGGTTTTTGGATTGATCAGTTTACCGTTTACATTAACACCGGAGCTGTTTGGACCGGGAGCATCGTCATAATTATAGGGCCCTTTATCTGTGGGATAATAGGCAAGGTCAAATGTGGTAAGCAGGCTTTCTCCAAACCCGGTTGTCCTGGAAGGGAAGATCTCACGCTGGTAAACCTGCCTCACCCTTGGATCGCTTAATTCAATCGCATTATTCGATAAAGGGTTATTGGATCCTTTGTATTGCTGTAAGGTAGGCTCTATCTGGTACCAGGCGATCTTTGCCCTGTTCTTTCCATAATTGATATTATCATTATTGCCCGCTTCGGGGAACAGGAGAATGTTGTTGCCTTTTTGCGTGGCTCCTTCAGGGGTAGTTGAAAGCGCCCAGCTGATCGGTGGAAAACGCAGGTCGTAACCGGATTGTGTACCGTCGAAATCATCAATATTGATGATACCTTTTGATCCTTTGCCGATCTGCGGCGCATGGCCCGGTTTTAAAAATGCACCTTCTGCAAATACATTGAGGCTTGATGGCGCCGTTGTTTTATAGAATGGCAGTTTATCTAAAATTTTGGTAAGCCTGGGTATGTCTTTCCGGTAATTTACATCCAGCCCATACATCGAATTGCGGATGGGTTCATTGGTCCCGCCGTTATTGGCATTATCATAACTGACCTTGCTGAAGAAAGGCCGCTCACTTAACCGTACAATGGTACCACCGATCGACAACTGTTCTTTGGCTGTATTTTTTGCCAGGTAATCCCAGCGAAGTGCCATATAACTTCTCTGCTGCAACCCAAAGGTGGCATTGTTCTCATAATTCACCTGGACCGGTATCCCCGAATTGATGATCGCCGAATTGGTGATCCGGATGGTTCCAAGGTCATAGTTGATATCATAATCGATGCCTTCAATCAATACCCTGCCGCCTGCAGAAACGGTAACCGAACCGCGTGGGATATTATAGCCAATGCTGATATCGGCAGAGCCGGATATTTTTGCCGAGCCCTTTAACACAAAACGGTTCAGGTTGGGATATTGCTGGGCAACCGCTTTTATGGAATCATAAAGGGCATAGAACAGGCTGTCTTTAATATTTGTGACCAGGCTGGTATCGGTATAAATACCGGCTGCCAGGTCGCGGCCAAAGGGTTGCAGTACCGGGAACATCACCCGGCTGTACTGCGAGTAAACGGTAAATCCTTCCACGTAATCAAATACCCCGTCGGGCTGCGGATCGAGCTGGTTATTTAACCGGTCGAGATTGATGAGTGAAATGATGGGAAATCCCTGGTTCTTATTTCCAAATGGAACATATCTTTTCCAGCCCAGGCCGGGTTCCTGGTACAATACATCCAGTTTAAAATCTGTTGGGGTTAAAGTACCATATCCAATGGCATACACATTCTTCATCATCAATTGCCAGATCGGTTGGGTTGGGCGCTGCGATGTGGCTTTTAATAATTTGAGGAATAATATTTTTTGTGTGGCCAGGGCACTGTCCGGGGGTAGGTCCTGCGAAAATTCACCCACCTGGTATATTTTTCCGTTGTACGAATATTGATAGGCAACACCCAGCACTTCATCGGTTTGCAGGGGCTGGCTCAATGAAAGAAAACCCACCTGCGGGTTGAAGATATATTGTGTTGAATCCAGTTTACGGGCAAAGGTTTTTTCAAAATCCTGCACGGGTAATAAACCAAGTCCGATGAGGTTATTAAAAACAGCAGATGCATTCCTGTTGGAGGGATCTGAAATAATAGTTGAATAAAGGGTCATGCTGCTCCAGGTTGGAATCCCGGAAGGAGACACGCCGGTTTCGCCCACGTCTCCCAGGCCAACAATGCCCCGGGCGTCGGTCGTGACTCCAATCCGGGTGGTAACCCAAACCTCCACTCTAAGGAAGTGGCTCGGTGTGGTAATGGCCGCC